>ASPA01000131.1 GCA_000405605.1 Atribacteria bacterium SCGC AAA255-G05 | reverse complement strand
ATTTTTCTTTAATTAACCTTTCGACTCCTACGTTCTGTAAACCGATAGAATTAAGCATCCCCGAAGGAGTCTCTATGATCCTGGGAGGTGGATTCCCTATCTTTGGTTTTAATGTAATTCCCTTTAATACCATTGCTCCCAACTTATCTAAATCAATGAATGGAGAAAACTCTTCACCATAACCAAAAGTCCCTGAGGCAGTTATCACCGGATTTTTTAACTTTATTCCGGCTATTTCCACTGCTAAATTAGGTTTATCAATCATCCCAGACCACCTCACTTCCTACGAAGACGGGTCCATCTACACAGACTCTCTTATATTCATATTTAACTTTGTATTCTCTTTTATCCTTAATTTTTATCTTGCAGACACACCCCAAACAGGCACCTATCCCACAAGCCATCCGTTCTTCCAAAGATACCTGGTAATTAACATTTGCCTGTAGAGCAATTTTACTGATCTTTTTTAACATCGATTTTGGCCCACAAGCAAATATCTGATCTGCTAACCATCCTTCTTTAATCATTCTTTCTAATAAATCAGTAACTAAACCCTTATACCGATAACTTCCATCATCAGTAGAAACCTCTACTTTTGCCCCTAGAATCTTAAAGCTTTCCTCTCCTATGACCAACTCTTTTTTTAAGGCACCTATCAAGACTCGCACCTCTTTGCCTTGCTTTATAGATTCTTCGCATAAAGCCAGTAATGGAGCAACCCCTATTCCTCCTCCTATTATCACAATCTTCTTACTTTCCGGATAGATATTAAAACCATTACCGATAGGACCCATGATATCTAAATCATCTCCAATAGTTCTATCGGCTAATAATTTTGTACCCTCTCCCACTGCCTGGAATAAGATAAAAATTTCTCCTTTTTCTTTATCTACCCGGTGAATACTTAAGGGACGGCGTAGTAGGGGATAATTATCTTTACTGCATTTAATATGGATAAATTGTCCGGGGAGAGCTTCCTGGGCAATTCCTGGAGCTTTTACACTCATCAGATAAACCTTGGAAGCAACTTCTTTTCTGGATAAAATTTTTGCTTTAATATTTAAAATTGCACTCACCTACTTTCGTTGATTCTCCAATTAACCGATTGACCAATTCACCAATTAATCTAAAAACCATAATTCAAAACTGTTTTCGGACTTTTCTGTCATTGCGAGCGAACGAAGAGAGCGCGGCAATCCCAGATTAAGATTGCTTCCCCTGCTTTCGCATGGGGCAGGCTTGCTAAAACTCCTCGTAATAACAAAAGAGGTACCTAACGCAATACGAATTACATATCTTTTATCACTATTCCTACTTTGTCTTCCCCATCCACTTCCTTTAAATTAACTTTTACTATCTCTTTTTTAGAAGTGGGGATGTTTTTACCGATAAAATCTGCTCGAATAGGCAGCTCCCGATGTCCTCTATCAATCAATACAGCCAACTGAATCACCTGGGGCCTCCCTAAATCCACTATTGCATCCATGGCTGCCCTTATGGTCCTTCCGGTATAAAGAACATCATCAACCAGTACTATTTTCTTTTGAGAAATATCGAAAGGTATTTCTGTTTTAAGCACCAGCGGCTGACGGGCAACCAAAGATAAATCGTCCCGATAGAGAGTTATATCTAAAGTTCCTACCGGGATCTCTTTTTTTTCTATCTTGAAAATTTCCTGTGCCAATCTTTTAGCCAGGAAAACTCCTCTGGTCCTTATCCCAATAAGGGCTAAATCAGCTACCCCTTTATTTTTTTCTACTATCTCGTGGGCAATCCTTACCAGAGTCCTCTTAATTTCACTTTCCCCCATCACCACAGTTTTTTCCTGTAAATCCATTTCTTTAAACCTCCTCTTCTGCTACAAATATATTTAAATGTATAAATAAAAAACCCCTTTCAACCTATTCTGGCTGATAAGGGGGTAATGGCCGTTCCTTATCAGCCTCGCTGGACTGATGTTAAAGGAAGTCATATTTTATTTTTATTTATATAATAAAATATCCCCTTATTAATTACTAATAAGGGGATATCGATTTTCTCTTTTTATCCCCTTATTAGTCTCTCTGAACCAATTTAAAAGGGTTACTTTTTATTTTCCTAATAATATATTAAAAGTTCTCAGTAGTCAAATAATTTTCTTTTTATATACTTAAATGTTGGAAATTGTTTCTTAATTTCTAATCGGTTATTGATTCCAGTTATAAAAACGTGTTTCTCGTAATTTCTATACAAACTTTTTCTATATTTAGAAAGCCTATCATTATTGCAGTAATATAATTTCTTTATATTTATTATACTACAAATCTTTTAAAAATCCTCTTTTTCTCAATAAAGAAAGTCCCTCAGCAGGAAGATGAAGGGCGGAAAGGGGCAAGCTCCCCCTATTGGATGCGTTCAGAACTTTTCAGAATAAATTTGCTTAATGGTATTAGACATTTATTATGTTATTCCACTTTTCGGGAAAAGATAATGAATATTTTCATTTAAAAATATTCATATCTATATTAATCTGCTTACTTTTTTTAAGGTAATGATAAAACAAAGTTGCACTTAGAACCTTGAAAAACTGTTGATAAATCAGTATATTCAGAGCATGAAAACATGCCCTCGCTGCGGCAGTAAAAAATTAAACATGATTTACAGTTGCAAGGTTAGATCTAGTTAAGGCAGCATAACCAGAATAGAAGTTAAAAATCCTTATAAATAACCAATATTTCTCCCTAAGAAATTTTGTTTTATTGCTCTATAGGATATTGAATCAACATATTACAACTATCAAAGAACAAATTTAGTGCAATTCTGGTTATGCATTATAATATATTATATTTTCTTTAATCTCTTCTTTAAATTTATCAAAATTAATTAAGTATAATAATGCATATCTCCAAAAATGAAGATTTTTTATTTTTCTTATTATTAACTGATTTTTAGGCTAAATATTTTTTTAAAACCGCCCTATTAATTTCTACTCCTAATCCAGGTTCTCTTGGAACATCAATATAACCATTTTTTATTTCAGGTATACTTTGAATTACTATTTCCTTTAAAGGGTTATCAGTAGTATCCCATTCAAATAGAATAGGCCTCTCAATTGGCATCCAATTAGCATAATGTGAATAACCAGCTGTAAGATGTATGCCAGCAAACAAGCTAACTATATTTCCAAAACAATGTGGGTAGAAAGCTACCTGTGAAGCCTTTGCTAAAGAGGCTATATGTTGACAAGGAGTAATTCCTCCGCAAAATATTGGATCTGGTTGGATAATTTGTACTGCTCTTTGCTTTATTATTTCAAAAAATCCCATAAGATTGTTTTCAACCTCACCACCAGCAATAAGCAACTGCAACCTGTTGCTCAGCTCTCTATATGCAGCAATTGATATCCATTGCAGTGGCTCTTCAAACCAAATAACGCCTAATTCATCTAACACTTTCCCTAATTCTAAAGCTGAAGAAAAATCATATGACTGATTGGCATCAACCATAATTGGGAAATCTTCACCAACTATTCCCCTTAATTTATTTACTCTCTTTATATCATGTTTAATACCAAACCCAACTTTCATTTTAATGGCTTTAAAATTAAGATCAAGTAATCTTCTAGCTTCTTTTTCAAATAATTCAAGATTATTTTCCTCTTCATTAGCATGATAAAAAAGGGCAGTAGCATAGGGTTGTATTTTTTTAGAAAAACATCCTCCTAATAGCTTGTATACTGGAATATTTAGAATTTTCCCCTTTAAATCCCAAAGAGCTATATCTATACCACCAATAGCTCCTGGAGGTGTACCTTTGTATTTTTTAATTTGCATTTTTTCCCATAACACACCATTGTCTAAAGGGTCTTGATTTATTATTATCGGACTTAGATCTTCTTCAATAGCTTTTACTACACTATATAGAGGACCCATTGCTTCTCCCCAACCTGACAATCCATCATCATTAATTATT
>ASPA01000130.1 GCA_000405605.1 Atribacteria bacterium SCGC AAA255-G05 | reverse complement strand
TTAAACCATTTTTCTATCAAGACTTCTATATTCACGGCACTCATCTTCCTCTAAACATTTTCATCTGCTGATAAAATTCTCGATTCAATTGGGACAGCACATCAAATTTGGAAATTGCTTTTTTCCTTTGCTCATTATCCAACGTAGCAATTATTAAACTTTGTTGTCCACTGCTTCTCTTTAAATATCCATCTCCCTCTTCAGTCATTTCCAGAGGGGCATAAATAATTGATTCTCCCCAAAAATTTCTTTCCCCCAGGAATCCATTAAATCCGCTCTCTACCGCAAAGAATTGATTCTGCTGGACTTCTTGCCACATACCACTAATTTGCAAAGCCTGATTTTTTTCTCCGATAAATCCTACCGGGGATAGAACAATATCGGCACCCTTTAAAGCCGCCATCCTGGAAACCTGGGGATAAAAAACATCGGTGGAAATTATTAGCGCCAGTTTCCAATCCTTTATCTCTTTTAACTCAATCTTTGTTCCCCGGGAAAATTCCAATTCTCTTTCCCAGCGCGCTAAATAAATTTGCCGTTGTTTAAGCCAGACTTCTCCGTCTATTATCAAGCAGGATTCATGATAAATATTGTTTTTTTCTTTTTGCCAGTAACTTCCCGGACAAATTGCTATCTTATAGTTTTGAGATAATTCTTTAACCTGTTCGATGTATTTCCGGGAATCTGCTTCGTCTATTAAGCTCATTATACTCCTATTCGGGCAGCTCAGTTGTTGAAAAAAACATCCCGTAAATCCGGGGAACACTATGATATCAACCTGTTCTTTCATCGCTTTTTCCAGATATTCTTTTATTTTACCAATCAGGGTCTTTGGTTCATCTATCCTTTTCCATTCACTTTTTTGCCATTCTACTGAAGCTGCCTTCATTCTCTCCTCTCCTTGATCAAGACAGAATAGAGAGAATAAGCCAGATACCCACAGCCGGAAGCAAATCCGACTCCGGTCTTGGCTTCTCCTGAATCTTTATCAAAGCTCTCCGCCAGAAGACCGTAGTCCATATTTGCATTCCTTAACCATTTCAGTGCCAAATTTGATAACAATGGATTTAAGATGCTCCCGCATAATCCCAGCCCTGAAGGAGTATGGGGATGGTGATCGCAGGCTAGTTCATTTATTCTGGCATTTTCAAAGTAATAAGGATAGTAAGAAGAATAATAATAATCTATGGTGTTTTTAAATATCGGGTCATCTTTATCTACGAATCTATAAAAACAGAGAGTCCCTAAACTCCCGGGAGGGTCATTATATAATCTGAAATTTCCCTTCCCGTCAGTAGACCATAAAAATATTTTCTTTCCTTCTATTTCCTTAACCAAATATTTATGGATCCCTTTATGAATGTTTTCTATTTTTTGATTGATAAGCTGTAGCTTTTTTACTTTCCCTTTTTTTAATAAAACATCTCTCAAATTCTGCAATCCTCTCCAGAGAATAACATTATCAATAGTAACCAGAGGGTATTCTGCGGGGTCATCAGAAGGAAGCAAGAAAGTTTTATAGAGTCCGGTTTGGGGATCACACTCTCTTTCTATCCGCTCAAACACTTCTTCCAGAGCCCTTATTAGCGCCTCATCAAAAAAGTGGTCTTCCAGGTTATCTAAAAGAATAAAATAGCTGGCTCCTTCATCCAGTTCAAAACCGGGATATAAGACAGTTCCATCAATATAACGGGCATGATCTCCCGGATTTTTACTGTGCAGAAGAATCATTTCTCTTGCTAAATGTTGATATAATTGAGGACAAACCAATTTTATTGCAGGAAGAGACCATAAAAAACAATCTCTCTCCCAAAATGCTCCGGAAACATAATAGCGGGGACTTCTTGAAGTTAATGCCAGATATTTATCACTCTCTATATCTTTGGCTATAGAGTAAAAATAATTAAAAAATAGATTTTCATTTAATCTGATTTCTAATGTAGGGTCTTTAGGGTAGGGTATGGTTTTTTTCTTTAGCCAATCCAGAAATTCATGGTAGATTCCGCTATATCCTTTTCTTCTTAAGTGAATAAGAGTAGCAGAAGCGCCATCCGAGTCATAATTTACCGCTATATAGAAACAATTTTTATTTTGGCAGGATATTTTTAAATTTAAGGTTTGCTTTCCCTTAAAGTCATCAACTTCGAAATCTTTATCTCCGCCAAAGGCTAGGGCCAGCGAAACTCCTGAAGAAAAAATATTAACTACCGGATTGCCCAGCCATTCATCTCTTTCTATTATTTTTTTAGTGTCTATCTTGTGAGAATCGAATCGTAACAAAAATACATCTTTTAAATCAAAAAATAAAGAAATATCAATTTTTTCTGAACTTTCAAAACTATAGATTAATCCTTTTTCCTCAAGGTCGGTAAATATTCTTCCGGTTACCCTTATGCCGCCTTTTAAAAAGAAGTCTAAACGGGGTAAATAATACTGTTCTTTAGAGACATCTATCCTTTCTATTTCAATTTCCTTTCCTTCTTGATAAAAATGTGGCGTAAATAAATTTGCTTCACCTTTTAATTCTACCAAAGCTTTATTAGAAAGAGATACCACATTTATATTTTTAATAGCACCATTCTGACAATCAATGATAGGTACGCTCAGGTAATGATTCCCGGCATACAAAACTCGCTCATTTTTTACTATTTCCTCAGGCCTGGTAATAATTTTATTCATTTAAATCCTTTTAATATTGTCAGGGGGACAACCGTCCCCTTGACAATTCTGGATTAATCTTGTTTTTCAATATTCCATTTGCCTTCCTCTTTTTTTAAGAGGAATACAGAGGTTTTGGCCGGACTAACTACCACTTTTGTCTCTAAGAAGGTGGGTTCTAACTTTAATTGGAGAATATATTCTCCTTCTAAGATGGATATCGCTTCTCCTCCTACAAAACCGCTGGCCTTTACTTTCCCCTTTTCGTCAATGAGGTCATATTCAATCTTCAAAGTCTGTTGAAGAGAAGAAAGCAATTCTTGGGAATCTTTGGCATCTAAGTAAATACCCCCTGTAGACTCAGCGATAGTTTCTAATTGCTTTCGGGCTTCTTCCTCCTTGATACCGAATCCGATAATATTGACTGTTAACTCTATACCTGATTCCTTTAACTTGGTAGCAATGGACTTAATATCCCCTTCACAACTTTCAATACCATCACTAATCAACACAACTGTCCCTCCTTTTAAATTTATAAAATCTTGAGGTGATTGTAGAATAGAATAAACCAAAGGGGTTTTTCCTCTGGGTGTAATTTTTTCAATGGTTTGAATAAGCTGGTCTTTCTGCAAAGGTCCAATAGGAATTGTTAATTCCGTATCCTGGCAGGCACGTTCATCCTCAACTTTATAGCGGTGACCATAGAGACGTAAACCCACATTCAGATCCTCAGGTAGTCCAACAATAATTTGTTTCAATACTTCCTTGGCAATAGAGATTTTACTTTCTCCTTTTATCTGGCCCCACATAGAGTTAGAGGCATCCAGGATAAGTTCTACATTTTTTGTAGTCTCTTGGGCCAATCCTTCCTTAAAGTTGACCTTTACCAGGCCAGGCATTATAGGTATTCTTACTTTTTCATGCATATAGACCGGTAAATGTCCGCAACAGAGTTCCAACATGAGAGCCCCTAATGCGGTGGTGTAGATTTCCATTTCTTCTTCACTTTGAGCTCCTGCCCAACTACCATCACTATTCTGATGGTCAACTAATAGACGGCAGGTCCAGTTTTTCCAGATACGCCAATATTCTCCACCGGCAAGCAACATGGCCCGGCTTCCGTAATACCAATAATAAAAAGGGTAACCATCTCCGGGTTCTTCAAACTCCCAGGTAGGTGCATTATCTTGCATAAAGCGCAAAGCCGGCTTAATGAGGGGATCATCCGGATAACCGG
>ASPA01000129.1 GCA_000405605.1 Atribacteria bacterium SCGC AAA255-G05 | reverse complement strand
GATAAACCTGAAGAAAAGAAAGATATGCCGGCCATGCCTCCAGGTGGAATGGGCGGAATGTACTAAGTAAGTTAACAATAAAATAATATAAATATAAAAAAAGGCCTCTATATTAAAAAGATAAAAAAGTATAGAGGTCTTTTAATAATTAAAGATAATTTGAATAAAAAAATGGCATCTTGATTTTTAACCAAGATGCCATTTTTTAAAAAATATTTATTCTATCGGCCTAACAATTCAGGATTAGAAAAGTAATCTTTTAATTCTTTTGCCATTACACCACTTAAAAATAGCAGACCGATCAAGTTAGGAATAGCCATTGCTCCATTAAGCATATCAGTAAGCAACCAGATAAAAGGAACTTTTGCTATAGCGCCTAAAAAGGCAACTATAACAAAAAGCCAGGCATAAGGTTTAACTATAGATGGTCCGACAATGTAACGAGCACATTGCTGTCCATAGTAACACCAGGTGATGATGGTAGAATAACCAAACAAAAGAGAACCAATGGCAACAATAGGTCCTCCTATTCCTCCTAAAACAGAAGCAAAGGCATGAGCGGTAAGAGCAGTACTGGTAAGACCAGTTTCTAAAGATTTAGTCATAACAATAACAATACCGGTCATAGAACAGATAATCAGAGTATCAATCAGAACTCCGACCATAGCAATGGTTCCTTGACGAGCAGGATGAGGGGTCTTGGCAACAGCATGAGCCATGCTTGCACTACCCAAACCAGCTTCGTTAGAGAATATTCCTCTTGCTACACATAAGCCAATACGAAGTCCGGTAAAGGAACCTGGACCTATAGAAACTGCGATACCATTAATTTCTTCCATTTTTAAATTTATGGTTTCTAACAAGTCTTTTATAGCAGGTACTAAAATAGATGAGTGTTTTTTCTTCAAACTGTTAATAGTATACTCTATAAGAATATCTTCATCTTCTATTAAACCTAAATTACAAAACTTAGTAGAAGTATCAATTCCTAAAATTATCAATTCTGTTTAGCTCCTTTAAATATTTTTCAAATCTATCCCCTTGAGGAATGAAAGAAATTATTCTTTTATAACGATCTTTAAATTTGATATCAATCTTTAAATGTTCTTTTGGCAAAAGTTGTTCGATCTTCTCAGCCCACTCAATAACTGTCAAGCCTTCTCCATAAAAATATTCCTCGTAACCCAATTCTAAAATTTCTTCTGCATTATTCAGCCGAAACAGATCAAAATGATAAATTGGAATTTTACCTTTATATTCATTTATAATGGTAAAAGAAGGACTGGTGACATAATCTTTCACTTCTAATTGCTGAGATATCCCTTGAATAAAACAGGTTTTTCCTGCACCCAATTCTCCGTAAAAAGCTAATAAATCTCCCGGTCTGGCTAATTTACCTACTTCTTTCCCTAATTTTTTCGTTTCTTCAGGACTTTTAGTAATAATAGTTAAATTCATTTTAATCTATTCACCAATTTTCCAATTGACCAATTGACTAATTAAATTAGTCGTTAGTATATAGTTTATAGTTTTTCGTTTTTAGACAAGATTGTTTCTTCGTTATACTCTTCACAATAACAAAAGAGGAACTTAACATAATATGCGATGCGAATTTATTCTGGTTTCCTTCTTTTATATTTTTCTTCACTATTCGCTATCCGCTATACGCTCCACGCTAATATACGAGATACGAATTAGGCTTCTGACTTATATTTTATTCACTATATACTCGATACTCTATACTAATTATCCTATACGCTGTACGCTATTTTGCTACAGTAATTTTTCCCCTAACATAGTTTTAATCTTCCAGGGTCTTCCATTCTTAATAAATAATTTAGGAACTCGTTTTTTATCAGGCATATGAACAATTTCGTAATTAATAGTCCCAATTTTATCTGCTATTTCTTCTACGGTTATTTCTTCTTGTCCTTGTCTTCCCCAAAGTACTACTTCGTCACCTATTTCCACTTGAGGAAGATTAGTAACATCTATCATGGTTTGATCCATACATACACGCCCGATTACAGGAAAACGCCTTCCTCTTACCAAAACCT
>ASPA01000128.1 GCA_000405605.1 Atribacteria bacterium SCGC AAA255-G05 | reverse complement strand
AAAAAAATCTTAAATTTAATTCAACAATTAATACAGGATAAAAAAAAATCAAGTGGTAATAGTCAGCGGTCGAGAAAAAGATACTTTAGAAAAGTGGTTTGCAGATATTAATATCGGATTGGTTGCCGGACATGGCACTTGGTTAAGGGAAAGGATTGGGCAATGGAAAACAGTAAAACCTCTAAACAATAAATGGAAAACCCAAATCAAGCCCCTGCTTGAGCTTTATGTTGACAGAACTCCCGGTTCATTTATTCAAGAGAAGGAGTATTCCCTGGTCTGGCATTATCTTAAAACTGATCCCTCTTTTGGCCGGATGAGGGCCTTAGAGTTAAAATCCTCTCTTTTACACCTTACTTCTAACTTGAATCTGGAAGTACTTCATGGAGAAAAGGTAATTGAAATTAAACCTATTGGAATTAACAAAGGCTTAAGTGCTGATTACTGGATTTCCCAAAAAGATTGGGATTTTATCCTGGCGATAGGTGATGACTGGTCAGACGAAGATACTTTTAAAAATTTACCTGATTCTGCACATTCTATTAAGGTGGGTACAGGATCATCCCTGTCTAAATACAATATTGAATCTTCTATTGAAGTAAGAACATTTTTAAAAGAACTGATCAGTAAATAAATTAAAAACATTTACTAATAAAAATCAATTTAAAAACTGTTTCAACCAACATTTAACTTCTTCAGGCGAAGATAATCGAAAATCAGCAGCAGATTTTTGGGCTTTTTCCGCAATAAGGATACTGGTTCCCCGGGTTCGAAGAATGCGAAAAGCATCTTCATCAGTGGTGTCATCTCCCAGATAAAAAACCTTGCGCCGAGACCAATCAAGTCCCATAGTATTCAATATCCATAACACCGCTTTGCCTTTGTTCCATTCAATATTAGGTAAAAATTCAACAACTTTTTTCCCTTTCAATAAACGGATATTTTCTATATTTTCTTTTAGAATCTTATTTAATGGTAACTTTAGCCCGGGTAAATCTTCTTTTGATACCTGTCTATAATGAATGGCAACACTCATCTTTTTCTTTTCTATAATGACTCCGGGAATATGAGTTAGTGATTTATCCAAACTTTTGGAGATATTTTGAATAAGAGGTAAGAATTTTTTTACTTTAGGATGTATCATAGAAATATCTGGTCCCATAATATCCAAACCGTGATCCCCAGCATAAAAAATTCCCGGTAGGTCCACTAAGGTTTGTAAATTTCTTCTTCCCCTTCCACTTACAATTGCTAATTTATATTTCAGGGATAGCTGAATGAACTAACCAATGCCCCGATTAAAGAATATTTTCGACCTAATTTTTGGCCCAACACCCCGGATATCCTGTCTGAATATCTACAATTAGGAGACCGGTCGGCCTTTTTCATTCGGTTCATTTTAGCTGCCACTCTATCTTCCAATTACGGAATTTATGGACCTCCCTATGAACGGTTTACTAATCAGGCTGTTTCCGGAAAAGAAGAATATCTAAATTCGGAAAAATATGAAATAAAACAATGGAAAAATGAAGATATCAAAGAGAGCACCCGTGATTTTATTTCCCGAATCAATCAAATCAGACGGGAAAATCCTGCCTTGCAGATGACCAATAATCTCAAATTTTATCACGTTGATAATGATAATCTGCTTTATTTTGGTAAAATTAGCGAAGATCTTTCTGATATTATTTTAATTGTTGTTAACCTGGATCCCCATTACACCCAGTCCGGATGGATACAGGTACCGCTATCCGCAATGGGTATTGAACCTGATCAGTCATTTCTGGCTCAGGACCTGTTGGGGGGCGGTCAATATATCTGGCAGGGTGAATACAATTACGTGGAATTAAATCCAAATATCCTCCCTGCTCATATCCTTAAAATCAAAAAAAAACTTAAGAAAGAAACTGACTTTGATTATTTCATCTAAGGAGGAAGTCTCATGACTACCCAAGAAACCCATCTGGAAGCTCCTTTATGGTACAAAGATGCCATTATCTATGAGCTTCACGTCAAAACATTTTATGATAAAAACGAAGACGGAATCGGCGATTTTCAGGGATTAACCGAAAAATTAGATTACCTGGACAATCTGGG
>ASPA01000127.1 GCA_000405605.1 Atribacteria bacterium SCGC AAA255-G05 | reverse complement strand
TTTTTAGCTGACAGAATGTTGGGTAAATTAGTTAAATGGCTTCGCATTTTAGGTTATGATACAACTTACCCCTCTTTTGATAATGATCTATCCCTTATCTTAACTGCTCGACAGGAGGGTAGAATACTGCTTACTAGAGATACTAATCTAATTAAAAGAAGGAATATCTGTGAATTCTTATTTATAGAAAGTGACAAATGGGATGAACAGTTGATAGGAATAATAAAAGGAATAAAGTTAAAAATTGATTTTAATTCAAAAATATTTTCTCGTTGTTCTATATGCAACACCCCCACTAAAGATGTAGATAAAGAGGTTGTTAAAAATCATGTCCCCTCTTATGTATTTTCAACTCAAAACAAATTTGTCTATTGCCCTTCTTGCAAAAAATATTACTGGAGAGGAACTCATTGGCAAAGAATGACTCAAAAAATTAAAAAACTTACCGCAAATTGAATCAGGAACGGGAACAGGGGATATTTATTAATGTTCAGTAATTAAGTACTTTTTATAAATTTTTCTAATGAGGTTTGAGTATAGTATTGTTATCGTGGGAAGAAAAAGGAATAATAAATCTTAACAGGCTGACCCTTATAACCTATAATATTTAGACAAAAAAGAGCGATTTTTAAGAGATAAAGTATAGGTTAGCATAAAATAATGCAAATAGAATCGTTTTCATTGAATTCTGCTCACAAAACTTTAATAATATAAGGCTTTCCTGTACAAGTGTATTTTTTTATATATAACAACATTCTTTTATTAATATAAAAGTATTTTTAAAATATGTAAAGAGAATATGATAGGGATAGACACCCATTTTCTTAGACAATTAATATTTTATTTTTAAATTAGATAAATAGGGAAGGTGTACCAGTTCAATAATTTGGTAACTTTTTCTAGCTTTTCGTAGGGGGTGATATATGCAAGTCCCCCGTGTCTTTTTATAATAAGGAAAAATTATTAAATAATCAGGATTATTAAATTAAAGAAATTGCAAAAAACTGATTTAAAATGAGCATTAAGAAAGGTTTAGTCATGGATGATAAAAAGAGAAAAGAATTATTTTATTTAGAACCATTCTTAAAATTGTATGGTGTTAGTCCAACAAAAATTACTCTTAATGTTGAATCTCCGGATTTTATTATTAATTATTCTGGCAAAAAAATAGGAATTGAACTTACTGAGTATCATTCATTACAAGAAATATCAGGGCATTCAAGAAGAGAAGTAGAGAGTAATTGGGAAAGACTCCAGGGGGAAATATATGAAAAGGTAAAGTTAGATAAGGAATTGATGGGTATTTGTGTTTTAATATTTTTTAGAAAGGTATTTTTGCCTTCACGAAGAGAAAGCCCACCCTTAATAGATGAATTAATTAATTGCACTAAAGTATTTATTATGAAAGGTAAAAAGTCTGTTTTAATCCCAGAAAAATATAAAATATTAAATAAATACGTTGGTCGAATTGATATTTATAAAATCGAGGGTAACTTCTTTTTTAAATGGAGATTTAGTCTAAATGCTGGATCTATTGGCTTAAAAAAAGAAGATCTATTACGAATTATTGAACATAAGGTTAGTAGAGAGAAACAATATTTGCAAAAAGGTTTTGATGAGTTGTGGTTATTAGTAATATTTGGGCATAGAATTTCACAAACAGTTTTTCCTAGGCTAGAACACAAACTTAAAACATTTAGTGCTTTAAATTCATTATTAGACACATCAAGCTACAACTATGTTTTTCTTTATCTCTATATGGTTGATGTAATTTATAGATGGCCGAATTGGGAAAAAATTGGAGAAGGTAATTTTTTTAATTTAGTAGAATACTAATAAATGCTGGGAATGTTATGTGAAAATAGGCTTTTTTTAAATATATTAAATGAAACCGGTGGATAAAAATGAGTAATAATGAAGCAAATACTGCTTTGTCAAATCCATTCTCAACTGGCGGAGGCGGAGTAACCTTCGAGCAGTTAGTTGGTACATCGTATCTTGTCTCTCTTTTGGAGAGTATAATAGGAGAGTATAATAGGGACAGACACCCATTTTCTTGGATAATTAATATTTTACTTTTAAATTAAATAAATTGGGAAGGTATGCTAGCTCAATAATTCGGTAGCTTTTCCCGGAAAATCTATAGGATCTGCGGACTTTCTTAACCAGAT
>ASPA01000126.1 GCA_000405605.1 Atribacteria bacterium SCGC AAA255-G05 | reverse complement strand
AAAAGAAGTGGACGTATTAGTAAAAGGTCCTGGGCCAGGGCGAGAAACAGCAATTAGATCTTTACAAGCAGTAGGTTTAAAAGTTAATATGATTAAAGATGTTACCCCAATTCCACATAACGGTTGCAGACCCCCAAAACAAAGAAGGATATAAATTAGTCGTTAGTGAAAAACAGCGTGGAGCGTACAGCGTTTAGCGCTTAGGTGCGGGTAAAAATTATAAGAAAAATACAAAATGCAAATTAGTTGTTAGTTTTAAATATAAAATACACAAGATAAATTTGTTAGCTGGTTGATGATTAATTGGTAAATGAATTATTAGTATTAAACTGGATAATTAGCTACCTATTAAACCAGTTAACCAATTTAGATTAAAATTTTCTATTATAAAGTTTTTAGAAAATAAGGAGGTTTTTATTATAGATGGCAAGATATACAGGAGCGGTATGTAAATTATGCCGCAGAGAAACGGTGAAATTATTTTTAAAAGGGGATAGGTGTTACTCTGATAAATGCCCAATAGAAAAAGGTGCTTCATTACCCGGTAAAGATGCAAAAAAGACAAGGATAAGAAAATTATCTACCTATGGTATAAGATTAAGAGAAAAACAGAAACTTAGAAAGTATTATGGATTACTGGAAAAGCAATTTAAAAATCTTTTTAAAAAAGCTGAAAAGAAAAAAGGTGTTACCGGAGAAAACTTCTTGGAATTACTAGAGAGGAGATTGGATAATATAGTTTACCGATTTGGTATAGCTAAATCAAGAGCTCAATCCCGCCAATTGGTTTTGCATTCACACATATTGGTTAATGGAAAAAAAGTGAATATTCCCTCTTATCAGGTTGATATCAATGATGTGATTGAGATCAAACAAAAGAGCGCAAATATCGAAAATATTAAAGAAATTAAAGAAGGGAAGATAGAGGTCATTATTCCTTCTTGGTTAGAGTTTGATTTTAAGAATTTAAAAGGAAAGATAATAAAATTTCCTTCTAAAGAAGAATTAAATTTACCGGTAGAGGAAAAATTGGTAGTTGAGTATTATTCCCGTTAATATTTTTGGGTTTCCTATACCTAAAGAAGGAGAGTATTGAAGGTGATGAATATTAATAATATAAAAATTAAAGTGGAAGATTTATCAGATAATTATGGCAAGTTTATCATAGAACCATTAGAAAAAGGTTATGGTGTTACTTTAGGTAATTCTCTTAGAAGAACATTATTGTCTTCTATGTGGGGAGCAGCGGCAACTGCCATTAGGATTGAAGGAATTACCCACGAGTTTGATACTATTCCAGGAGTTAAAGAAGATGTAATTGAAATAATTTTAAATATTAAAGAATTAGCAGTTAAAATATTTGCCGAAGAACCACAGATTTTAAAATTAAAGGCAAAAGGTAAAAAAACATTAACTGCAGCAGATATAACCCCCAATATTAATGTAGAAATACTTAATCCTGATTTAAAGATAGCTACTTTAAATAGTAATGCCAAACTAGATATGGAGATAGTAATTGAAAAAGGGATGGGTTACTTGCTTGCTGAAAAAAATAAAAAATCGGATCAATCTGTAGATACTATATTTGTTGATTCCTTTTTTTCGCCTATTACGAAGGTACGCTATGATGTGGAAACCGCCAGTCTGAGTCAATTTTTTAACTACGATAAATTAACTTTGGAAATATTTACCAATAAAAGCATTTTACCTGATGAAGCTTTGAGTAAATCAGCAAATATATTGATTAAATATTTAAAAGTGTTTACTAAGTTTTCTCCCGAAGATGTTGAATTAGAGGGCGAACTTATTTCAAAAGAAGAAAAAGAAAAGAGTGAAAAGGAAAAAATCTTAAATAAAACTATTGAAGAACTAGATTTTTCAGTTCGCTCGTATAATTGCCTAAAAAAATCCAATGTAAATACATTGAAAGATTTAGTTAACTACTCTCCGATGGAGGTTATAAAGATAAAGAATTTAGGAAAGAAATCTTTGGATGAAATAAAAGAGAAAATAACTAAGTATGGATTTGTTTTAGGTGAAAAAATGCACCAGGAGGATTTTTAGAATGAGACACAAGAAATTAAGAGGAAAATTGGGTAGAATAGCAATTACGGCCAAAAATAGTGCACCGCTTAATGTAATACGAGTCATTATATGATCAATGTATACAGTAGTATTTTT
>ASPA01000125.1 GCA_000405605.1 Atribacteria bacterium SCGC AAA255-G05 | reverse complement strand
ATGGTGATAAATAAGAATATCAACATGTGTTGTAACCAATTTCCGAAAAGCAAAGGTGAACTCAAATTTCTTGATGTATTTTGTTTTTTCATAATAATAACTCCTCTTTTATTATAATAATCATTTATGGATACAAGTATCCGACTCTTTACATTGTAACATGAATACCGGGCAAATCAAACCTCCTGTTTGAGTCAAATAGATTGTGCACCATTAAAGTTATTAAAATATCTAAGATGACTTTTTTTAGATTAGTTATCAGTGAATGTGAATAGTTGGTAGTGAAAAACTATAACGGCAATACAAATATTTTAAAAACAAAAATATTTAAATGATTTTTTTACATCAGGTTAATCAAGAAAAGTAATATGGGGATTATCAAAATTAAACCAAAGGTGGTAAATAGCCAGCAAGAATTTGCCAAATCCAGGTTTAACCCATATAGCGAAGGGGGTATTAGAGAATGAAACGCTACCGGAGCTGAAGACAGAATGAGTATTACCTTGAGCGGTAAACCATCATTGATTTGATGGTAACCCAATAAAAAACCGATGGAAACCATGACAGTCGGTACAATCAAAAATTTAATGCCGGCAATTAAAATAGATTCTTTTTGGTACTTTCTTACTTTGCTTAACCTCATGGAAAGGCCTATTGAAATTAATAATAAAACGGTACTGACCGGGATAAAAAGAGAAATAATCGTGGTATAAATTGCAGGGCGCAACAAACCTGATGCATTGAAGCCTAATCCAATGATAATGGAAGCCAGCCCAACCAGAATAAAGGTATCTTTGAGCATCGCTTTCAAATCAAAAGCTTTTTGATTTTGTTGCTTGTCTTTCATCGAATAATGTTTGGCAACGGAAAACCCGATTGCATAATAAGCAATTTGTGTAAAAAAGGTATACAAAGGAACCAGTTTATATCCTTCTTCTCCTAAAAATAGAAAGCAGATTAATCCTCCGATATTGACCAGATTACTAAAAAATCCGCAGCAAAAAAATGAACCTGTATCTTTATTGTCTAAATGGATGCGTCTGGCAATCAATATGGCAATTATTCCGCCCAGGATGATATTAAAAATGCCCAACACCGGAAAAAGAAAGAGTTTTATCTGATGAAAATCCATTGTCCAGTAAACTCCGATATAAGTGACAGGGACAAAAAATAATATAGCTGATTTTTGAAGGAGTTTTCTTATTTTTTCTAAAGAAAAAGGAAAGCTTAGAATGGATTTTTTAACTAAAAGTTGTATTAAATATCCTGTTGCTAAACTGATAAAGATAATCAAAAAAGAATTTATTAATTGTGTGACCAACGGAAAATGCCCCTCTTATTGTTTATGATAATATCAAAGGATTAGCCAAGACTGACAGCAATGTTTTTTCTCCCGATTATAAAATAAATCCTCTTTTGCTTCATGGTACAATTAGTAAAATATCATATCATAAAATGGTCTTTTTTGAAAATAATTTTAATACTTCTGTAACTTCCTTCTGAAAATCTTCTTTGTCAAGCGCGAAAGACTTTATAGACTTTGTCTTCACAAGACATCCCTCAATGTTACCCCTTTTTCTGACCTCATCGGACTCTTTCGATAGATCTATAATATTTCCTTTCGTAATATCTTCTAATTTAAATTTCTCTATTTGCCTCCCTCCTTTTTTTATTTCTATTAAAATAGTATATGCGTATGTTTTAAATAAATTAATTTATTAAAATTAGGCATATGGAATATTCGAATAGAATTACTCCTGTTTTTTTATAGTAGATTCCACTTTCTCGAGTCTTTTTTCTACGTCTTTAAAGTAAGCTTCAAGTTTTTCCAAAGTAAGAAATTCCGGAGCAGTATCAGGAACGCTTAAATAATAAACTTCCATATCGGGTATTTCATTTTGATAATCTTCTATCTCTTCTCTTTGATAAAAGAAAAATGTTCTTCCCATCATCTTCTTAAATGATTCTCGATTTAATTTGATTATATTTTCCTTTTTTAATTTTTCCCCTTTAATTATCCATTCCTCTGAATCTGAAAAAGGATGGGAAGCAATTAGGCTAAAGGTATGAAATTGCTTTAAGTTATCTTCTTGATTAATTATTTTAATATGTACCCAGGAACTGCTTTCTTCTGGGCCCTTGAGAATAGCCCAAAATATGGAAATTCCATTTGCTTTAAAAATTGAATCTGCCCCGTGATATTTAGTAGATTCAATTTGCTGGTTGGCAGCTGCCGAAAGATTACAGAATACATTTAAACTTAAAAACAGACAGGTAATAAAAATAAAAATCCTTCTTTTCATTTTTAATCTCCCTTCTTTTTAAAAATTTTCAGTTCTTTTTCAGGTAAACATACTCCCACTTCTTGATTTAATAGATATT
>ASPA01000124.1 GCA_000405605.1 Atribacteria bacterium SCGC AAA255-G05 | reverse complement strand
AATACGAATAAATTTGACATCCATATCAATATATGATAAATTTTATAAGCGTCGGTTTCATATCCGCACAGATTGGGTCTAAAAGTAGTCGGTTTATCTGATTGCTACCTAATCATGGCGAGTTTATAAGGCAAGGAGGATTGCAAAAAATGCAAGCTGTTATCGCAACTGGAGGGAAACAGTATCTGGTAAAAGAAGGAGATATTATCAAGGTTGAAAAGTTAGACCAGGAAAAGGGAAAGAAAGTAGAATTTGACCAAATACTAATGGTGGACAAAGACGGAGAACATATTATTGGCCGACCTCTAATAGAAAAAGCTAAAGTTGTTGGGAAAGTTCTAAACCAGGATAAAGCTAAAAAGATTATAGTTTTTAAATATAAATCCAAAAAAAAATATCGCAAAAAGACCGGACATAGACAACCTTATACCGAAATATTAATTGAAAAGATAAAAATTTAAAGGTATAATATAAAGTATCAGGATAGTTAAATATTTATAACATAATATAATCAGAAGCAGGTTTAAGAGGGTGAGGTGAGAAGTTATGGCACACAAAAAAGGTCAGGGATCAATTAAGAACGGTAGAGATAGTAATGCCAAACGGTTAGGAGTAAAACGATTTGCCGGTCAATTTGTAACAGCAGGTAGTATCTTAATAAGACAGAGAGGAACTAAAATTCTTCCCGGAGAAAATGTGGGGAGAGGGAATGATGATACCCTGTTTGCTTTGATTGAAGGATTTGTAACTTTTGAAAGAAAGGGAAAAGACAGAAAGCAAGTTTGTGTTTATACTGAAAGATCTTAAAATAAGAAAATAATTTTATTAAAATAACCCTGAGTTTTTTTGTAAAACTCAGGGTTTTTTAGCATTATTAGTTAAAACAATAAAAAATGGAAAAAAGTGCCTGACTCTGGCACGAAATTTTCATTTTAACGGGAGAAGAGTATGTTTGTGGATAAAGTGAAAATAGAAGTGAGAGCGGGAAGAGGGGGAAATGGAGCCGTAAGCTTCAGAAGGGAGAAATTTATTCCCAAAGGCGGCCCTAATGGGGGAGACGGAGGAAAAGGCGGAGATATAATTATTGAGGCAGATGACAAGATTGGCACCTTAATAGATCTTTATAATCAACCCCATCAAAGGGCAAAAAACGCAGAAAGCGGACAGGGAAGCAACAAGAAAGGGAAAAACGGAGATGATTTAATTATAAAAGTTCCTTTGGGAACTGTGATAGAGGATATGGACAGCTCCACAATTTTAGGTGATTTGACCGAAAATGGGCAGAGGATTATCGTAGTCCGGGGAGGACAGGGTGGTAAGGGAAATTTTCGTTTTAAAAGTTCTGTTAGAAGGAGCCCCAGATTTGCTCAAAAAGGAGAACCGGGAGAAGAAAAGAAGTTAGGTTTAAGTCTAAAAATAATTGCCGATGTAGGATTGGTTGGCTATCCTAATGCCGGAAAATCTACTCTTCTTTCTCGGATTTCAGCAGCTAAACCCAAGATTGCCGATTATCCCTTTACTACCCTCAGTCCTAATTTAGGAGTAGTTATTGTAGATGAAACAAAAAGTTTTATTGCAGCAGATATTCCCGGTCTGATCGAAGGTGCACATCTGGGTACTGGCTTGGGAGATAAATTTTTAAAACATATTGAAAGAACTAAAATAATCTTACATGTTATTGACGGTTCTATAATAAAAAAAGAAGACACATTACATAGCTTTAGGGCTATAAATAAAGAATTAAATAATTTTAGTGAAAAACTGACTAAGAAACCGCAAACTATTGCCATAAACAAATGTGACCTTGCTTCTGTGAAAGAAAATATGTCTTGCCTTAAAGATGCTTTTCATAAGGAAGGTTATCAAATATTTCCCATTTCTGCTTTAAACGGAGAAGGATTGAATAAACTAATCTATGGTCTTTCTTCTTTGTTGGATGAATTAAAATTAAAAGAAAAAGAAGCCATTGCCAAGGTTTTACCCAAAAAAGAAAGAGTATATAAATTTACCCCCCGGTTTATAATTAATAAAGAGGAAGATATTTATGAAGTTACCGGTGCTGAGATTGAACGGATAGTAGCGATGACCAATTTTAATAATGAGGAAGCAGTAGATTATTTCCAGAAAATTATAAAAAAAATGGGCTTAGAGAAGGCTTTAATTAAAAAAGGAATTAAAGAGGGAAATCAGGTAAAAATCAAGGAAATCGTTTTTACTTTTTCAAGTAAATAAGGTATAATTTTATAAATTAGCGTGTAGCGTTTAGTGGATAGAAAAAAAAGTGATAAGTAATGAGTAATTAGTGACAAATTACGAGTTACAAATTTCAAGTTCATAGGACAGAAGCCAGAATAAAATCGTATCTATTATTGCGTCAGTAGCAAACTAAAAACTTA
>ASPA01000123.1 GCA_000405605.1 Atribacteria bacterium SCGC AAA255-G05 | reverse complement strand
CCCATGATAGTCCAGCTTCTTCCCTCGCTTCTTCTATTCTTTTTCTTATTGGTTTCATCTAAAAATTCTCCCGGGAAGATTTTCCTGGATCATCCATCTCTTATTACAGGTTCCTTTTCGGGGACCGCTAGAATCAAGAACACGATAGCCCTTAATAGGAACAGCTTCAAGCTTTTGTAATATTGAATCCTCTACTCCGGCCTTTTCCATTATCCAACCCAATCTCTTGGTAATCACCGCATCAAGCTGTAAAGAATAGCTAATCATCTTGGCTAAATCAAGCGAAGATATATGGGATTCAAATACGGAAAATATTTCTGCCCAGCCTCCGAAATACTTCGGAGAAATCAGTCCATCTATAAGCGTTCTTTCCGGATCAGTTATGGCTACCTTAACTTCTCCGACCCAAAAATCTTTAATGCCAAAAAATCTTTCCGGCTTTATCTTAATAAACTCATATATAATGCCATTTATTTCTCTGCTAAAACTTCTTTGACCTTTATTCCGCATCTTTACCGCTCTTGATATTGGAACTGCCTGTGTTGTAGTAACATATACTCTTTGCGGTATCTGTTCTGTCATGCCATGAAAATGCAGAGCAGACCAGTGACTTATAGCGGAAGGTTGAACCAAAGCCATAGCAATTTCAAATTCATGTACAGGAGTCATGCCGGGAAAAGATGATGAAATAACATACAGTCCCCTCTTAAGCCGGGCTATCCAGCCATTATTTGAAAGATGATACAAAGCTTCTACAACATAATTATCAGCCATTCCACAAGAAGATGCTGCTTTTCGTACATCTGCGATAGTAAATATCCTCTTCCCCTCTTCGTATAACTTCCTAACCATCTCTATACCTATTCGGGTATGCTTTTGATTATTTCTTGCATTCATAGGAGTCTCTCCAATTATTAATATTACTTATCTATTATTTTAGATATAATACTGCATATATTGGAGAATGTCAAATTATCCCTATAATATGTCTATCAATAAGGGAATAAAGAAAATAACAGTGGTTTTTACAAAACAAATAAAACAAAGCAAAGAAACAAAGGGACGGTTCTCTGTTTTATACTTTAAAGATCTTATTAACCGTAAATCCAGTTAATCTGGATACCTGCCTTAGTGAGCAGCCATCCAGTTCTTTTAGATATTTTAAAACCTTGTCTTGAATAATTGTAGGAGCATTTTGCAGTGTGACTAATTCTATTTGATATTTACTTAATACTAAATGTCTTATCTCTTTATCGGATAGAGTCTCTCTTTTTGTGGGTATCTCAAGGCATCGATCATTGTTTGGTTCTTGATTGAACCGTTTGAATCTTTCTATCGCTTTGTCCCTTTCTTGGTGGAACATTTTAAGGGCAAATTCGATATTGACTATCTTCGGTTGGTTAATATATTCATTATAACTACTCCATTGATAGGAGGCAATATCATTGGTCAATCCTGCTTTTAGGGGATTTTGGTGAATGTATCTCAACACAGAGAGGAAATAGACATCATCTTCCACCGGTTCACTCTTGTATCTGTCCTGGAATAGGTGTCCTTTTCGGTTATACTGCCAGTTGTACCAAGAGACATAGCTGGTTCCTATTCTCTTCATGGCATGAGGGAGAGCTTCTCTTTCTTCCTTAATTAATAAGTGAACATGGTTGCCCATTAAGCAGTAGGCATAGATTTCATATTCACTTTTTTTATGGTACTTAGCGAGAATGGCAATAAATTTTTCATAATCTCCATCAAGGGAGAAGATGTTCTGCTGATTAATGCCTCTTATCATGATGTGATAGATTTTACTTTTACTTTTTATTCTGGCTAACCTGGGCATATCAATTCCCCCACTAGATAGTTTATAATACCAGTAGGGTATTGTCAAACAAAGAACCGTCCCCTTGTTTTATCCCTTGTTTTATTTCTGCTCAAATTGAAAGTTTGTTATTTCTTTAAATAAATCTTCATATTTAGATGATTTTCTATAAAATACAGGTATTTTCCCAATCGGTGCTTCTACTTCTATCTCTCCCCCATTAAATTTTGTACCATTCCATAAATGCACCCAATTATCTTTTGGAAGATAAACTTTCCATCTATCTTTTCCGCTCTCATAAACTGGCGCTACTAAAAGATCTCTACCTAACAAATATTCATATTTTATATCATAGGTTTTTTTATCATTTTCATAATGGATAAATAAAGGTCTCATTACTGGAATACCCTTTTTGCTATTTTCTTTGACGGCTTCTTTGATATATGGTGCTAATTTTGTAAATATTTTTACCATTTTAGCTAAAAACAGCAAAGTTTCATCATCAGAGTCAAACTGCCAATTATCTTTTGGTCTATTGCCTTCATGGGTTCGCATCATAGGAGTAAACGCAGCCATTTCAGTCCAACGCATCATCAATTCTTTGCTACGCTTCATGTCAAATATTGTGGTATATCCACCTATATCACTATGA
>ASPA01000122.1 GCA_000405605.1 Atribacteria bacterium SCGC AAA255-G05 | reverse complement strand
CTGAATTCTGGCTTCTTTACTAAATACTATATACTCGATACTCGATACTATATACTGCTAAACAATTTTTTTCAGACTTTTAATTTCTTCTTTATTTAAATACCTGTATTCTCCCGGTTTCACGCCCTTTAAGGAAATGGGACCTGTCTGAATTCTTCTCAGTTTTAAGACAAAATGCCCAATATATTCAGCCATTTTTCTAATCTGTCTTTTCTTTCCTTCTTTTATTTTTACTTTTAATATAGCATTTCCGTTAACAGTTTTTAGTAAGTAAATATTGCATGGAGATATTTTATAATTATTTTTTAAAGTTACTCCCTTTGATAATGTTTTTAATTTTTCAGAAGAAGGAATTCCCTTCACTTTAACAATGTAAACCTTTTCTACTTCTTTTGCTGGATGAGTCAAAGCATAGGCTAATTCACCGTCATTAGTAAGAATTAATAGTCCTTCCGAATTAAAATCTAACCGGCCAACCGGGAATACTCTTTCTTTTACCCCTTTTAATAAATCTAAAACAGTTGGCCTGCCAAAAGGGTCAGATAAAGAAGTCAAATAACCTTTAGGCTTATTTAGCAATATATAACTATAATGCTTATCCTCTTTATATTTTACTAATTTATCATCAACCTTAATAATATCTTTTCGAGGATCAACCTTAGTTCCCAACTCAGTAACGACAAAGTTATTTACCTCTACTCGACCCTGAAGGATAAGTTCTTCACATTTTCTCCGGGAAGCAATCCCTGCTCCCGCCAAATATTTTTGCAATCTTTCAATCATGTTATTTAATCCCTATTTCGCTTAATTTGGGAAGATCGTTAATTTTTTTTAAGCCGAAATGGATTAAAAAAAAGTCCGTAACTTTGTAAAGCAAGGGATTTCCAGGTACTTTCTTTCTCCCGCTAATTTTTACAAATTTATGCTTTAGTAAGCTAAATAAAACCCCTGTGCAACTTACTCCCCTTATCTTTTCAATTTCTAAACGTGTTACCGGTTGATTGTAGGCAATAATAGCCAGTGCTTCAAGGGCTGCTTTAGAAATTTGATGCTTTTTTTTATTTTCTAAGATTTTTTTTACCCAGACAGAGTACTGGGGCTTGGTTCCCAGTTTATACCCACCGGCAATCTCATATATTTTAAATGGCCTACCATCATCGTTATATTTTGAGATTAATTCATTAATAATCGGCCTACTTCTTTTTTTCTCAAGATCGGTAATCTCTTTTATCTTGTCAAGAGTTAATGGATTATTATATACCAGCAATAAGCATTCTATTATATTGCTCCATTTTGAATTGTTTCTTGATTTTTCTTTAACTTTAAAGCATCTCCTTTCAAATTGAACATTATCCTATCAAAGTTTTTCTTCTGATAGCATCTTATCTTTCTTAAATATATAAGTTCTAATAAAGAAAGAAAAATAACAATAATTTCTAACTTACTCTGAGCTCTTTCCATGAAATAATCGAAAGATAATCCTTCTTTACTGCCCTTCAACAGATTAATTATTTCTTTCATCTTGGAAGCGGTAGTAAAAGTCCTTTTTTTAAAGGGTATAAAATCTTCTTTCTTTGTATTCTGTAATACTTTATCCAAAGAAGTTAAAAGATCTGCTAAATCAACTTTCTGAATTTCTACACCATCTTCTTTATCATTGTTTTCTATCGCCGGAAAATAGATATTATTTTGGGTCCCTTCCCTTTCCTTTAAATATTTGACCACTTTTTGAAATTTATCATATTCCTGAAGATATGCCTCTTTTTCTTTTGAAATCATAAAATCATTATATTCATCATCTTCCTCTTCATTGGTTTCAACTTCCAGTTTAGGAAGAAGATTTTCTGATTTTATTTTTAATATTAGCGCTATTTCAGCAATGGTTTTACCGCTAATGCTCAGATCAATAGTACTCTTGTTTTGAATAACATATTTTAAATACTGATCTATTATTTCATTAATGGGTACCTGTTCAATATCTATGATGTCTTCTTTTATATTTCTCAATAATTCGTCTACAGAACTAGCTAAATCATTAATATTTATCTTAAAACCAACATCTTTATCATTCATAATACAAATTCATGGCTTTTTTTGCTTCATCGAGAGTCTGTTTAGCTGTTTGCCTTGCCTTTTTGCTCCCTTCGATTACAATTTCTCTAATTATTTTTGGATTTTTTTCATAATATCTTCTTTTTTCCCTAAAACCCTCAAACTTATTTACTAAGGCCTGTGCCAACCTCTCTTTACATTCTACGCATCCCAATTTTCCTGATTTACACCCGGCAGATATTTCGTCAGTTTTTTGCGGATTAAACATCTCCTGATAAGTAAACACAATACAAATATCCGGATGTCCCGGATCATTCAACCTTATTTTTTGGGTGTCAGTTATCATTGTTTTCACTTTTGCTTCAATTTTTTCCGGAGAATCGGATATGGAAATAGTATTTCCTAAGCTTTTACTCAT
>ASPA01000121.1 GCA_000405605.1 Atribacteria bacterium SCGC AAA255-G05 | reverse complement strand
AGAATATAAAACCCTAACTATTATTCTGGCTTCCGGAGCAGAAGCGAGCAAATTAGGTATTCCCGGAGAAGAAGAATTAAGAGGGAGAGGAGTTTCTTATTGTGCCACCTGTGATGCCCCCTTTTTTAAGGACCAAAAGATAGTAGTAGTTGGTGGAGGAGATACGGCAATTGAAGAAGCTTTATATTTAACTAAGTTTGTTCGAGAAGTAACCATTATTCACCGTCGGGATAGATTAAGAGCAACCAAGATATTACAGGAAAGAGTTTTTGCTAATAAAAAAATAAATTTAGCCTGGGATTCAGTAGTAACAAAAGTATTAGGTAAGGAAAAAGTAGAAGGCATTTTGATTCAAAATAAAAAAACAGGCGAAGAAAAGAAAGTTCCCTGCCAGGGTGTTTTTGTTTTTGTGGGGAATGTACCCAATTCAAAATTTTTAAACAAGTTAATAAAATTAGATCAAAAGGGTTATATTTTGACTGATGATAATATGATGACCTCACAAGAAGGTATCTATGCCTGCGGAGATGTTAGAAAAAAAATCTTAAGACAGGTGGTTACTGCTTGCGGAGAAGGAGCTACCGCTGCCTTCGCCGCTCAAAAATATATTGAAGAATTAAAAGGGGTTTCCTATAAATAGAATAAGAGAGGATAAAAAATGAATTTTGGAGTATCAACTATGCCGCTTGAGGATTATCAATTACAATCGAAACTAACTTTATTAAAAGAGGCTGGGGTAGAATACCTTGAAGTAAAACCGAAAGAAGGACATTTCAATTACTATGATCCCAAATATCTGGATGAAATGTCTAAAGAATTTAAAAGAAATGGAATAAAAGTAGTATCAATGCATATGCCTACTCACGGAGCAGATATTTCCCTGATTGAAGAATATGATCGGGTATGGTCTGTCCGGGAAGTGGAAAAAACAGCCCTTGCTTTACTAAGATTAGGAGGAGAGATTTTAGTAGTTCATCCGGGAAGTGAAATTAAAGATGAAAAAACTAGGAAAGCACGACGAGAAAAAAGTGAACAAAGCTTAGAAGAAATATTAAAATTTTGTGAACAGTGGGGAATTAAGATTGCTTTAGAGAATACTTTACCCGGAAAAACCGGTGATAGCATACCTGAGATCCTGGAGATAGTAAAAAAATTTGATTCTAAAAATTTAGGAATTTGTCTGGATACCGGACATTGCAACATAACTTCTTCCCTTTATAATCATAGCGGAGTTGCGGAGTGTTTGCCGGAAATAAAAGATTATTTATGTCATTTACATATTCATGATAATTCCGGAAAGAGTGATGACCATTATCTTCCTTTTGAAGGCAATATAGATTGGGAAAGATTTATAAAGGGCTTAAAAGAAATTAATTATCAGGGGGTATTTATGTTTGAATTAAGAAAGAAAACAAATAATGAAGAAATGCTCCGAACGATTAAAGAATTGTATCTAAATTTATTTAAGGAAGAAAAAAATGACTGATAAAAAAGGACATCTTTACTGGTTACGAAGAAAATTGCCCGACCAAAAAGTTTTAGAGCGGATGGATTCATTATTAAAAGAACTGAATTTACATACAGTTTGCGATAGTGCTTTATGTCCTAATCGCGGTGAATGTTTTAAACAAGGAACGGCTACTTTTATGATATTAGGAGATGTGTGTACCAGAAACTGTAGGTTCTGTGCTGTAGAAAAAGGGGAACCACTCCCCTTAGACCCGGAGGAACCCCGTCATATCGCCCGAGCCGCTAAACATTTAAATCTTAAACATATAGTGGTTACTTCGGTAACCAGAGACGACCTTTCGGATGGCGGAGCAAAACACTTTGCTCAGACCATTATAGAGGTTAAAAAAATACTTCCTGAAAGCACTATAGAGGTATTAGTCCCTGATTTTGAGGGTTCCTGGGAAGCACTCCAAATAGTAATAGATGCTCATCCGGAAGTTATAAATCATAATATCGAAACGCTTGCGCGCTTATATAAGTTAGTAAGGCCAAAAGCGTTTTATAAGCGTTCCCTGGAGCTGTTAAGGCAGGTTAAGATTCGGGGTAAAAATATTATTTCCAAATCGGGGATTATGGTAGGCTTAGGAGAGGAAAAGGAAGAAGTTATCAAAGCGATGAAAGATTTACGGGAAGTGGATTGTGATATTTTAACTATAGGTCAATATTTAAAACCATCTCCTCACCATTTAAAAGTCAGCGAATATATTCATCCTGATAAATTTGAAGAATATCAAAATATAGGGATGTCTTTAGGCTTCAAATATGTAGCGTCAGCGCCTTTGGTGCGCAGTTCCTATCATGCTGGTGAAATATTAAAAGATATAACTTAATCGTATCTTTTGATTCGTTATTTAGTTAGTTGGTTAAACAGGTTTCAAGTTGCGGGTTTCGAGTTACAAGTAGGACCAGTTGATTAAACTAAAAAGTTAAAGCTAAAAGCGAAAAACCATAATTCAAAACTCAAAACTTTTTT
>ASPA01000120.1 GCA_000405605.1 Atribacteria bacterium SCGC AAA255-G05 | reverse complement strand
GTGAAGATATACTAAAAGACCCTTACATAAAAGCAGTAATCGGTGCAGATTATACTACCTCTTTTGACCTTTATTTAAATGTAGGTTTCATATGGGGATTTGCCTTTGAAGAAGGTGACCAATGTTCTCCTTATATTTCCTTAAACGCCAGAAAAGACTTAGAAGATAGTAAACTTACTCCCAACTATTTAGGCATAATCAGTCTTCAAGATGGAAGCATGGTAAATTCTGTTGGTGCCAGTTATGATTTCACCGATGATTTTTCGATTACCCTTTCTTATGTTTCTGTTTTGGGCGACCAAACCTCAAAGCTGGGACAGATGGGAAGCGCAGAGGGTCTATACCTGATGGGAGAGTGGTCTTTCTAATGGATATAGAAAATATTGATAAAAAAGAAATAATTTTAGAAGCTGCCAGGGATATCTTCTTTAAAAAGAGCTTTTACGAAGCCACTATGGATGATATCGCTCAGCTTTCGGGAATAAAAAAACCTACTATCTATTATTATTTCCCTTCCAAAATAGATTTAGCTTTACAACTAATGGAAGTAAATGTAAAAAATATTTTTGAAAAGATTAACAAAATAATTTCTACCACAAATAATGTTAAACAACGGATAAAAACAATAGTGGAGTTTTACATTAATCTTTTGGAAGAAAATTCTAAAATTTTTATTGTTATGCAAAGAATCGGCTATGATTTTATGCAAAAAGAAGACAGCAAAAAAAAGATAAATGAACTCTTTGAAAAATTAAGAAAAAAACAGAAGGAAGCAGGCGACCTGTTCGGGGAAGTTATTTTATGTTCAGGTAAAAGAGTGAGCGGAGATCTATTTTTATATTCTATGATTGCTGCCTTAGGAAGAGCTATCTTTGAAAATGTATCCCAGGGGAAAAAACCAAAAAAAGATGATCTTCTGGTCATTGGGGATATCTTCATCGCCGCAGTAAAATAAATAATTTAGTTTCTGTTAATTAAAAGAAGAATTAAGGGGTCGGGTCTTGCAATATCACTTTTCATCTTCACTCTCAATTTTTTTTAATCACTCTGCTCACTGTAGTATATAATGCCCGCCAATATATTCTGCTATATCTTTAAGGTATAGCCATACTGTTGGTGAACCTCATATATCGCTTGGTCTTTTGACTTGTCTTTGAAAATCTCATTTATGGGTAGCCTTGTTATATATATGTAAATAACAAACCCCATTTATACTTTATATTTTTTTCTTAATCTTCTTTTTTCTCCCAGTTTAGAGATCTACTGACTGCTTTCTTCCAGCCCTTATATAATGTTTCTTTTGTTTTTTCACCCATATTGGGGGAAAATTCTTTATCTACTTTCCACTTTTGAGCAATCTCCTCTTTGTCCTTCCAATAACCAACCGCTAAACCGGAAAGATATGCAGCTCCCAAAGCAGTAGTCTCGGCAATTTGAGGTCTTACCACCGGGACTCCCAGGATATCGGATTGGAATTGCATCAAGAAGTTGTCTCTAACTGCTCCGCCATCCACTTTTAATTTTTTCAAATTAATCCCTGAATCTTTCTGAATAACTTCCAGGACATCACGGCTTTGATAAGCTATGGATTCCTCTGCTGCTCTTAGAATATGTTCTTTCTTTGTCCCCCGGGTCAGCCCTACAATGATGCCCCGGGCATACATATCCCAATAAGGAGCACCGAGCCCTACAAAGGCAGGGACCAAATAAACCCCGTGGGTATCTTTGACTTTTAGGGCATATTTTTCAATTTCGTCCGAACTTTTTATCAGCCCGATTTCGTCTCTTAACCATTGCACTACTGCTCCTCCGATAAAGATACTCCCTTCCAAGGCATATTCTACTTTACCGTTAACCCCCCAGGCAATAGTAGTCAAAAGGCCATTTTTGGAGGGAACAATTTTCTCTCCGGTATTCATCAAGATAAAGCATCCGGTTCCATAGGTGTTTTTAGCCATACCCGGCTCATAACAGGCCTGGCCGAAAAGGGCGGCCTGCTGGTCTCCAGCATCTCCGGAAATAGGAATTTCTGCTCCGAATATTTCTTTATCTGTGCTTCCATAAATCTGACTCGAGGGCAAAACTTTGGGGAGCATCTCTCGGGGAATATCCAGTTCTGTTAATATCTCCTCATCCCAATCAAGATGATGAATATTAAATAACATTGTGCGGGAAGCATTGGTATAATCAGTTACGTGGGTTTTACCTTTGGTCAGATTCCAGATAAGCCAGCTGTCCACTGTGCCAAAGAGGAGTTCTTTTTTTTCGGCTCTTTCCCTGACCCCATCTACATTATCTAAAATCCATCTTACCTTGGTGCCGGAAAAATAAGCATCAACCACCAGACCGGTCTTTTTCTGGATAATCTCCGCCAGCCCTTTCTTTTTGAGCTGGTCACATAGGGGGGCTGTCCTTCGGCACTGCCATACTATAGCATTATAAACCGGCTTGCCGCTTTTTTTATCCCAGACTATAGTAGTCTCTCTCTGATTAGTTATACCGATAGCAGCTATATCGTCAGCTTCCAAGCCAGCCTTATCTAAGGCAGCTTTTGCCACTTCTACCTGGGATGACCAAATTTCTGTGGGGTTATGTTCTACCCAGCCCGGCTTAGGATAGATTTGTTTAAATTCTTTA
>ASPA01000119.1 GCA_000405605.1 Atribacteria bacterium SCGC AAA255-G05 | reverse complement strand
ATGCGGGATAGCTTCAACAATTATGATCTCACGTTTTAATTCAGCAAAAGCAGGGTATGCATCATCTTACCTTTTAATTACAATTCTTATTTCAGCACCAATAATTGTATTTGGAACAAATTGATCATGCCCAATTACATCACTTACTATTTGCACCCAAAGAGCGCTTTTTGTTCCACCACCGCAAGCAATCACTTTCGATACTTTAAGATTATCCTGCTTAAAAATATCAAAATGGTGTTGGAAACTATAAGCCGTACCTTCTAACAATGCTCTATATATGTGGGCTCGGGAATGAGAAAGAGTGAGTCCCATAATTACTCCTCGAGCTAATGGATCATTAATTGGGGTTCGTTCACCGCTAAAATAAGGTAAAATTATTAACCCTTGCGAACCCGGAGTAATTTTTTCAGCTTGCTGAATAAGTAAATCATAGGCATTAATTTTTATTCTTTTTTGCATTATTTTTTCGACATCTCCAAAATTATCCCGAAACCATTTAGTTAAGGCCGCACTAGTTGCTGTTCCTCCTACAACAAGATACTTACCAGAAAATAAAAAATGGGGTAAAATCCACAATTCTTTTGTAGATGGAATTTTATTGGTAATTATAGATATTATACCGGTTGTACCGTAAACCAATGTTACTTCCCCGGTCTTAGAACTCCCCGCACTAATTATTTCAGCAATTCCATCAGCGGTGCCAGTTATAACTGGAATACCTTTATTCAATCCCGTTTCTTCTGCAGCTCTTTGACTGACTCTTCCGGCAATATCTTTAGCATTCTTCAACTCGGGAAATAAATTTAAAGGAATATCGAAAAATTCACAAATTTTTTTATTCCAACAGTGTTTATTAAAATCATAAAAAGGACCAAAGAAAGCTGCCTGAGAATGATCAAGAACATAATTCCCAGTTAATTTAGAGATTATATAATTTGTGCTAGTAAATATTCTTTTTGTTTTTTTAAATTTTTCAGGTTCATTCTTCTTGTACCAAAGTATTTTTGGTCCTACTGACTGGGTAGTAAGAGGTTGTTTATTTATTTCTAATAATTTATTCTCACCTAATTTTTGAGTTATTTCTCTTATTTCATTCTGTGCCCTCGTATCTATTCCGTAAAGTATAGCATTCCTTAAAGGTTTATTCCTATTATCCACAGGTAACATACAAGGGCTCACTCCACTACATCCAATACCAATAATCTCTTGGGGAGAAAAAGAAATTTGAGTAAATAATTTTTGAATTATAGTCTTGAAACCTTTCCACCAAGTTTCCTCTGCATCATGTTCAAACCAATTCGCTTTAGGTTGGATATAATTATGTTCAATATAAGCTTTTTTAACTATTTTTAGGTTTTCATCTAATAATACGCCCTTTATCCCTTGCGTACCAATATCCACTCCTAATAAATAACCCATATTAATAATTTTCTCCTTGCTATCTTAAACGTTTTATATCTCGAAAAATATCTTCCTCCCTACTAAATAGACCTACCTGGTTTAGTTGTAATTCTCCATATGTAAAAATTGTGAATTAGAGATGATGTTTAGCAAACTGGGACAAACGATGGTCCGTTGACATTAGGTACTTATAAAAAAATTAGAATAAAGCGGTGATATTATAGATATTTTTAGTATACCACCGCTTTATTCTTTCATTCCAGAGCAAGCAACAAATTAATTATTCAAAAAAATGAGCATTATCTGCTTTTTTAGCTAAATCATCCAGGGATTCTTTAACTGTTTTAGTACCCATCCACATTTCTTGCAAAGCTACAGCCCACATATCGCAAAATTCCATTATATATGCATTTTTTGTTGGTAAAACTCTGGCCTTTGCCAACATTTTACTATCTATATCCTGATAATTATTCATCTCTATGAACATTTTTACAACTTCATCATTTTCTGCTACAGATTTTCTTGTAGGATCAAAGTTTTTATAGTTCAAAGATGCATCAAGTAATTTTTCCTTAGCAGTAGCCCATTGAATAAATAACCAAGAAGCATTTTTATGCTTGGAAGCCTTATTCATGGCTAACCCCCAAGTCCAAGTATTACTAACTTCAACACCTGGTAGTAAAGCATAAGCCATTTTACCAGCAACTTTAGAGTCTTCTGAGTTCCATTGTTCTGCAGCAAAGAAATTACAATCAGCACCACTAGCAGCTCTCCCGGAGGTTAAAGCATCTTTTACATCATACCAATCATAATTAGACCAGTCATTCGAGCAACCTGCTTTTACTAATTTTATATAATCTTCATGTACTTTAACGGATATCTCATTATTCATTACACATTCCCCATTTTCATCAAAATCTCTTCCTCCGGCAGCATGCAAAAGGCAAAGGGGAACAAGAAGTACTGTCCCTGGACCCCTTACTCCTCTTAAAGCTAAGGCATCCATATCTTCTTTTCCATCTTCATCTAATGCTTTCCGTAATTTTATAGTAGTATCAATCCATTCATCCATTGTAGCAGGTACTGTTAATCCATATTTATCAAATAAATCTTCACGGTAGTGAAAAATATAACCTTCAGCCATAACGGGAACTGCGTATAGCTCATTCGCCATTGAATTGGAAGCTAATAATCCCTCATAAAAATCATCAAGGTCCCAAGTAGGATCAGCCAATTTAGGATC
>ASPA01000118.1 GCA_000405605.1 Atribacteria bacterium SCGC AAA255-G05 | reverse complement strand
CTGAATTCTATTTTCTTAAACCAGATAACCAAGCAACCAGCTAACCAGCTAACTAATTCAATTAGGATTTTATTTATGATAGAAAAAGAAAAGAGCTTAATATTCACAGGCGAAGATAAAATCAGAATTGACCTCTATTTAACCCATGAAGAGATATATCCTTCCCGATCCCAGATAAGAAATTTAATCACCCAAGGTAAAATAAAAGTAAATAACCATCCGGTTAAACCAAGCTATATCTTGAAAAATGGGGACGTGGTAGATTTAAGTCTGCCCGAAAATAAAGAATTAGAGATTAAGGCAGAGGCCATCCCCTTAGATATAATCTATGAAGATGAATATCTGGTGGTGGTTAATAAACCGACAGATATGATCGTACACCCTGCAGGGAGGATTCGTTCCGGCACCCTGGTGAATGCCCTGCTTTATCATTGCCAGAATTCCTTATCGGGGATAGGCGGAGTGATTAGGCCGGGTATTGTTCACCGTCTGGATAAAAATACTTCCGGTCTGATGGTAGTGGCAAAAAATGATTTTGCACATCTTAACCTGTCAAAGCAGATAAAGGAACACCAGGTAACTAAAAAATATCTCACCTTGGTCCACGGTAATATGAAAAATGATTCCGGAATTATCGATGCGCCGATAGGCCGGAGTCTGAAGAACAGGAAAAAAATGGCAGTGACAGTGGAAGGGAAAAGCAGAGAAGCAATAACCCATTTTAAAGTGTTAAAAAGATTTTCCGGCTATACTTTGGTCGAAGCAACTCTTCGTACGGGTAGGACTCATCAGATAAGAGTACATCTGGCTTTTATCGGCCATCCCATTGTTGGTGACCAGCTATACGGCCACAAAAGACAGGGATTAAATATCAACAGGCAGGCTTTGCATTCTCATGTTTTAGGTTTTGTACATCCCTCATCTAAAAAATATATGGAATTTTCTACCCCTTTACCTCAAGATATGCAGAAAATAATTGATTATTTAGAAGAGGGTGGAAAATAGAAAAATATCAGAGTTATTTTTGAGAGACCTTCTCCATGCTCCTGATTTCTTCCGGATCTACTTTTATCCAAAGACTCTTTTCTTGAGAATAAATAACCATTCCCGGCTTGGCATTTTTAGGTTTTTTTACATACTTCTTAAAAGTATAATCAACCAATACTTTATCAGCTTTTTTAGCTTTACTAAAATAAGCGGCTAAATTTGCAGCCTGAATTAAGGTGTCAAGCGGAAGAGATTGTTTGCTCCCTTTATTTTTAATGATAATATGAGACCCCTGAATGTTTTTTGCATGAAGCCAGGTGTCATTGCCGGAAGCCAATTTAAAAGTTAAAAAATCATTTTGCAGGTTGTTTTTCCCTACATAGATTTCCCATCCATCTTTAGAGATATATTTAGCAGGTTGTAATCTATTTGTTTCATTTTTTGTTTTTTTAAGGGGAGCAGCAGTCTTCTTTGCCCATCCTAATTTCGTTAGGTTATTATAAATTTTGAGCAGATTGGGAAGAGAATTGCTTTCTTGTTCATATAATTTCTGAAGCTCGGTTAGCTGGCCAAGCTTTTGCTGATGGTTCTTTAACTGCTCGAAAATTATCTGGAAACTATCTTTTGTTTTTCGGTATTTTTTGAAATATAAACGGGCATTCTCTAAAGGGCTTAATTTATCGTTTAGCGGGATGATTATATTTTCCTGCCGGGGAGAATAATAGTTAATGACATTAATTTCCCTGTCTCCTCTTTTGATACCGGAAAGATTTGCCTTTATCAGTTCACCGCTTATCTTGTAGTTTTCACAATTTTTCACTTCTTCAAGTTTTTTTTGGCAATCATTTATCTTGTTATTTATTTTCAACATATTTTTTCTGATTATCTGGTCTAATTTATTTTGTATAGATAAAGTTTCCCGTTCTCTTCCTAGCTCGGTGAACAAAGATTCTAAGCACGAATTAGCCTTATTAAAAGTTTTCTTATGGTATTTGGGAAACTGCATTGAATCGATTATAGACCAGGCTTCTATTTTTTTAGATAGAGGATCTAAAAAGAGGGCCGGCTGAAAATTATAATTTTTAATATTAATTATAATTCTATTGAAAGAAATCCAGAGCATTTCGAAATCTGGCGTGGATGCATCAGATATATTTTTTTCTGGGGATAAATTTGCCTGAAGAACTACTTCTTTTGCACTCTGGGGGCTTATACCTATAAAACTGTCCTGCATCAGCTTCCACAAGCTTAAATCTTTATTTTCTGAAGGTGTGGAAGAAAAAATATTAAAGAAATCTTCCCGACTAATTTTTAAAGGATTCAATTTGTTTTGCGAAGGAGGGGGGATATAGAGCTTTCCGGGCATAATCTCCCGGTGCCTGCTGATATTAAAATCTATTAGTTTTATGGCAGTTTCTATTCTTTTATCTTCTTTAAGAAGAATCATATTACCGTGTTTACCCATAAATTCCACCACCAGAATTTTATTTTGCACTTTACCGAACTTTTGGTAAGGTCTGATAATGAAATGTAAAATACGGTCAAAATCGGAGTGTTCGATATCTAATATTTTCCCTCCCTTTAGTTGGTTTTGTAGAAGAGCTAAAAAAGGGGAGCTGATAGTCTTTTGTTTATTTTCTAATTTGGTAAAGTAAATTTCCGAAAGCGATGGGTCAATGGAAATATGGATATAAAAGGTTTCGCTTTTTTTATTTGTGTCATTTAAGGCAAAAAGCTTATCAGGTTTTACTTCAATAACAATTTTATATTTTTTAGTCTGAATTA
>ASPA01000117.1 GCA_000405605.1 Atribacteria bacterium SCGC AAA255-G05 | reverse complement strand
TGGAGGATCAATGTCTTCAGCTGATTTGGTAACAGCTCTGTATTTTTACAAGATGAATCATAGTGGTGATAATCCAGAAAATCCTGATAGGGATAGATTAATCTTAAGTAAAGGACATTCTGTTTTAGCACAATACGCAGCCTTAGCTGAATGTGGTTATTTCCCTAAATCAATACTTAAAACAACAAAAACCTTTGGTTCTATATTACAGGGACATCCAGAAATAAGGACTCCTGGTATCGAGGCTAATACGGGGTCTTTAGCTCAGGGGTTATCTGTTGGAGTAGGAATAGCTTTGGGAGGGAAACTTGATAAACGTGATTATAAGGTTTATGTTATTTTAGGTGATGGAGAACTAAATGAGGGACAAATTTGGGAGGCTATTACTGCAGCAAGTGTTTATAAATTAGATAATCTTGTAGCTATTATAGATCGTAATAAACTGCAGGCGAGTGGGCCGATAAAAGAAATATATGATATGGGTGATATTAAATCCAAATTTGATGCGTTTTGTTGGAAAACCTTTGAGATCAATGGTCATAATATGAAAGAAATCATTGAGGTATTAGATTCTGTAGATAAGATTAAAGGAGTTCCCTCGGTTATTATAGCTCAAACAATAAAAGGTAAGGGTATATCATTTGCTGAGAACGTTACTGGCTTTCATAATGCAGCGCTTACCGCAGAGCAATTTAGAAAAGCGAATTTGGATATAGATAATTTAGAATTGTGAGGTGAAATTAATATGATAAAAATGAGTAATTTGCGAGAAGCATATGGCAAGGAATTAGTAGCATTAGGAAGAAAAGAGGAAAGGATAGTTGTCCTTGATGCCGATTTAAGAGGTTCAACTATGTCATGTTATTTTGCAAAGGAATTTCCAGAAAGATTTTTCGAGATGGGTATAGCAGAACAGAATATGATTAGTACTGCAGCAGGGTTATCATTGGTAGGTAAGATTCCATTTGTTAATACTTTTGCTGTATTTGCTACTGGGCGGCCTTATGACCAAATAAGACAGGGTGTAGCTTTGCCCAAGTTGAATGTTAAAATAGTCGGTTCAAGTTGTGGATTATCTGATTATGGGGATGGTGCAACTCATCAATCGGTTGAGGATATAGCTACCATGCGTTCTATCCCTAACATGGTAATTATCAGTCCTGTGGATGCTGTTGAGATGAAGAAAGTTGTAAGAGCAGTCGTTGAATATCAAGGTCCTGTATATATCAGAATTAACAGAAATGATTTACCAATTCTAACTGATGAAGATGAATCATTTAAAATTGGGAAGATAAACAAAATTGCTGACGGTAAAGATATTACTGTATTTGCTACTGGATTTATGGTTTATCAGGCATTGCAAGCCAGGGCAATACTTCAAGATAAAGGTATTTCAGTTCGAGTAATAAATGTGAGTACGATTAAACCGATAGATGTGGATAAAGTAAAAGAATATGCTAAGGATGTAAAGGGAGTCATTACTGCAGAGGAACATACTATTATAGGCGGCCTTGGTGGAGCTATTTGTGAGGTCCTTAGTGATGAATTAGTGAAAATTAAAAGAGTTGGCATTGATGATAAATTTGGCCAATCGGCAAGTAATTACGAAGAATTAATTAATTATTATGGTTTGACCCCTCAAGCAATTATAGAAAAAGCAGAGGAATTATTAAATTAAGTAAGACGATGAAATTAATAAAAAATATAGAATATGAAAGGAGAAATTAGATGGAAAAAATTGGATTTATAGGTGTAGGAATAATGGGAAAACCTATGTGTAAAAATCTTATCGATTCTGGATATAAATTAGTTGTATATGATGTCAATGAAGAAGCCTTAAATGAGGTTGTAGAATATGGGGCAAAAAAAGGCAATTCACCCAAAAGCGTAGCAGAAAATAGTGATATTATTATAACTATGTTACCTAATTCCCCTCATGTAAAAAATGTGGTACTTGGAGAAAAAGGAGTCATTGAAGGAGTAAAGGAAGGACAGATTTTAATCGATATGAGTTCTATTGCTCCTCTTGTATCCCAAGAAGTAGCAAAGGAGTTAGAAAAAAAGGGTGTAGAAATGCTTGATGCCCCGGTAAGCGGAGGCCAGGAAAAAGCTCAATCCGGCACTCTAGCTATTATGGTTGGGGGAAAAGATACGGTTTTCCATCAATGCAAAGCTATTTTAGAAATAATGGGAAAATCTGTTTTGGTTGGTGATATTGGTGCAGGAGAGACCACAAAGTTGGTTAATCAAGTAATAGTGGCAATTAATATCGCTGCAGTAGCAGAAGGCTTAATATTAGGGAAAAAGGCAGGAGTAGACCCGGAAAGAATCTTTGAAGCTATAAAAGGAGGTTTGGCTGGAAGCCAATGTCTAACTGATAAAGCACCGAGAATGTTTAAGGGAAATTATGACCCGGGTTTTAGAATGAAATTGCATGTCAAAGACTTAAATAATGTTTTAGAAACAAGCCGGGAGTTGCACGTAGCCATGCCTATTTTAGCTCAAGTGATGGAGATGATGCAAACACTTTTGGCAGAAGGGCATGCAGAGATTGATCATGGCGGTTTAGCTTTGTTTTACGAAAAGATGAATGAAATTTCGTTGAAGCATCAAAACGATAAATAGAGTATAATTATTTTGGGAAAATAAAAAGACGATTACGGTGGCATTATTCAATGATACGAAAACTTGGCAAAGTTGAAGTGAGATAAAGCAAAAACGGAAAATAAAAGGGGGTAAGCTTATGGTATGAAAGGTTTTCAATTTTTTAGCATGTCCTGAGATAACTATTTTTGTAAAAAAATAAAAGGAGGAAAAATAAT
>ASPA01000116.1 GCA_000405605.1 Atribacteria bacterium SCGC AAA255-G05 | reverse complement strand
CCGGATAATTTTAAATCTGCAGAAGCAAAGAATTCCCAATTTAAAGGAATGAAATATACCATCCAGATTTCTCCTGAAGATTGTACCGGATGTGGTCTTTGCGTAGTGAATTGTCCGGCAAAAAATAAAACCAATCCTAAAGTGAAAGCATTAGACATGGTTTCTCAACCTCCTGTCAGAGAACAGGAATCCAAGAATTGGAAATTTTTCTTGGAAATTCCTGAAGTTGACCGAAAAGAGTTGAAGCTTAGCGCAGTTAGAAATATTCAGTTCTTACAACCGCTTTTCGAATTCTCTGGTGCTTGTGCTGGATGTGGAGAAACTCCGTATGTAAAGCTTTTAAGTCAGTTATTTGGAGACCGTGCAGTTATAGCTAATGCTACCGGGTGTTCTTCTATTTATGGGGCAAATTTACCTACCACCCCCTGGTCATTTAATAAAGAAGGTAAGGGCCCGGCTTGGTCTAATTCTCTCTTTGAAGATAATGCTGAATTTGGTTTAGGTATGAGGCTGGCTATAGATAAACAGCTTGAATATGCCTTAGAATTATTGGACAGACTTTCTTCTGATATTGGGAAGGGTTTAGTTAGTGAAATTAAAACAGCCGATCAGTCTACCGAGGAGGGACTATACAAACAGAGAGAAAGAGTAAAAAGATTAGAAAATAAATTGAAAAAAATAGACAAAGTAGAAGCAAAAGACTTGCTTAGCTTGATAGATGTTCTTACCAAAAAGAGTGTATGGATTGTAGGAGGAGATGGATGGGCTTATGATATCGGTTATGGAGGATTGGATCATGTTATTGCCCAGAGACGTAATGTTAACATTTTAGTGTTAGATTCAGAAACTTATTCTAATACCGGTGGACAGATGTCTAAAGCGACTCCTCTTGGGGCAATTGCCAAGTTTGCTGCTGGAGGCAAAAGGACTTTCAAGAAGGATCTGGCAATGATGGCAATTTCTTATGGAGATGTATATGTAGCTCGAGTAGCAATGGGGGCCAATGATGCACAAGTGATTAAAGCTTTCCAGGAAGCAGAGGCTTTTAATGGCCCTTCTATTATTATATCTTACTGTCATTGTATTAGCCATGGCTTTAATTTGATTCATGGTTTAGAACAACAAAAGCTAGCAGTTCAATCCGGATATTGGCCCTTAATAAGATTCAATCCAGATCTTGCGAAAGAAGGAAAAAATCCTCTCCAATTGGATTCTAAAGCTCCAAGCATTCCTTTGGAAGAATATACATATAATGAAAATAGATACAAGATGCTTACACGGACCATGCCAGAAGTAGCTAAGAAATTGTTAAAAGAAGCTCAAGAAGGGGTTTTAGAACGTTGGAAGAGGTATGAGCGTTTAGCTGCCACTTATGAGAAAAAATAAAAAATAAATTCTAACAGATAATTTCTTAATACAAGATAGTAAATATTAAATAAAAAAAGATACCGCAAACTTTTTTTAGCTTTGCGGTATCTTTTTGCCCATAATTTCTTTTTTTTATTTCTTTACACGATACGCAATATGGTATACTCGATACGAATAAAAAACAATAGTTGTTTTTATATTTTTTTTTACTATAATATAAATAGATTAATAAAACGCATAAGAGAGGAGGATAAAGTAAATTGATAGAAAAAGGTACTTATAAGCTAAAAAAAGGTTTGGCTGAAATGTTAAAAGGTGGAGTAATAATGGATGTAGTGAATGCAGAACAGGCGAAAATTGCCGAAGAAGCCGGCGCTGTGGCAGTTATGGCTTTGGAAAGGGTACCAGCTGATATCCGAGCGGCAGGCGGTGTAGCCAGGATGGCTGACCCTAAAATAATAAAAGAAATAATGAAAGTAGTAACTATTCCGGTAATGGCAAAGGCAAGAATCGGGCATTTTGTGGAAGCCCAGGTTTTAGAAGCTTTAGGGGTAGATTACATTGATGAAAGCGAAGTATTAACTCCTGCTGATGAAAATTATCATATAGATAAATTGAATTTTAAAGTTCCTTTTGTCTGTGGAGCAAGAAATTTAGGTGAGGCTTTGCGAAGGATAGGAGAAGGTGCAGCCATGATTAGGACTAAGGGTGAACCGGGAACAGGAAATATTGTAGAAGCGGTAAGACATATGCGCGAGGTTATGGATGAAATAAGAAGATTAAAAAATATGCCTAAAGAGGAATTGATGAGTAAAGCCAAAGAATTAGGTGCTCCTTTTGAACTTTTGCAAGAGGTAGCTCAAAAAGGAAAATTACCAGTAGTTAATTTTGCTGCCGGGGGGATAGCTACCCCTGCTGATGCAGCTTTAATGATGCAGTTAGGTGCAGATGGAGTATTTGTAGGTTCAGGTATATTTAAATCAGATAATCCTAAAATAAGGGCAAAAGCTATTGTAGAAGCTACCACCCATTATGATAATCCTAAAATTATCGCTCAAGTTTCAGAAGGATTAGGTGAAGCAATGAAAGGAATAGAGATTTCTCAAATTGCCCCGGCTGAACGAATGCAGGATAGGGGATGGTAAACTAAGAATTAAATTAATAAACAAACCAGAGAGGAGCTGAAAGGAAAACTTGAAAGTGGGAGTATTGTCCCTACAGGGAGCAGTAGAAGAACATTTAAGAATGATAAAAAGGTGTGGATTTGAGGGAGTCAAGGTAAAAACAGTTGGAGATTTAAAAAAAGTTGATAGATTGATAATACCCGGAGGTGAAAGCACCACTATTGGTAAATTAGCTAAAATATACGGCTTGGACCAAGAGATTAGCAAAAGAGGAAGAGAAGGGATGCCTATATTTGGGACTTGTGCAGGAATGATTTTGTTAGCAAATAAGGTTGTAGGCAATGAGCAGATAAGATTTAAATTAATTGATATTGAAGTAGAAAG
>ASPA01000115.1 GCA_000405605.1 Atribacteria bacterium SCGC AAA255-G05 | reverse complement strand
CTACAAAGTGGTTCGAAATTCTTCGGAAATTAATTTTGCCATTCAATGGGGTGTTCTTCATGCAGAGACTTCAATGTACCACACCGCAGTAGTTTTTGGAAGGAGTCTGATAAAATGAATCGATTTAAATGTATGAAAATATTAGCGAATAAATTGAAAGATGAATTGATAGTCCTCTCTTTAGGTGAGATGGTAGATGAATGGGATAATGCATATTCTGGTCCAAAAACCCTATATGCCGGAGCATTAGGCATTAATTGTGGTGTTGCCATTGGACTGGCTAAAGCATTACCTCATCGAAAAGTCATCTGCCTTGATTCAGATGGGAGCATGCTCTTGGATTTAGGATGTCTGCCTGTATTAGGTAATGAAAGGCCGAAAAATTTAATTGTTATTGTCTGGGATAATGAAATCTATGGTTCTCTTTATACCGAACCGCCATTGCACACCCATACGAGTAAAAATGTGAATCTCGCAAAAATGGCAGAAGGGGCAGGGATAGAAAATTCCTTGACAGTCAGGACAGAAGAAGAATTTGAAAAAGCAGTGACCACTGCACTTTCAAGCAACGAACTATATTATATAGTGGCAAAACACGACAATTCTCCAGCCGGTATCAAACTAAAAAGGAAAAGATCAGACGCCGTTGAAGATAAATATAGATTTTTGCGTTATATCGAAGAATCTGAAGGCTTGGACATTAAACCACCTTGCCGACAGCTTTAATTTAAAGAACAGAATTTTTCCATTATCCTGAAGGTTCAAGTGGACTGCTAAGAGAAAAAGTAATTCAAAAATTAAATCTTGATAAAGAAACGATTATTATTGGTAATAGTGAGGACGATAGTATAGATCTTATAGGAACGGCCTTTATTGATGACGGCGATGAAGTAATCACCGGAGAAATTACTTTCCCTACTTACGAAACTACAACTAAAATTATGGGAGGGACATTAATTCCTGTTAAACTTAAGGAGTAAGTAAGCTCTAAGGAGGAACTAGTAGCTTATAATTTTACAGATAAAAAGGTGATTGAATTAAAGGAAACCATATGATGGAAATTATAGAAGGCAAAGATAAATATAAAGTTAAATTAGTAGTTATTAAATCTGGAGAGGATTTAACTGTTATAATTTCTGGTGGAGAAAAACCTCACATAGGTGCAATGGCTATATCTATCCCTCGTCCTAGTTTAAAAGATTCAAATAAAGTGAGTACTAGCACTTCTGTTTTTACTTTGATAGGGCATAAAGAAGATGAGTTATCTAAGCAGATAGCCGAAAATATTACAAAAATAACAAAAAAGATTACAGTAGTAATAGTGGGGTTACATATAGAGAAAGCTACTGCGCAAGATATTGAATATCTTATTCAGAACACTCAAAAAGCAGTAGGCAAGTTAAGAAGAAAATTAGTTAAAAAAGAAGGGTAATTATTTATAGAATAGAAGAAAAGTGAGTAAAAACAGAATAATAAGATTATCCTAAATAAAATTTTTCTAGAATTAGTAGGTAATAGGAGGAGATGATGAGAATAGAGAGGTCTTGTCTTAGTGGGTGATTTTACGGAGGAGAGGATAAATGAAATTAATCGTAGGAATAAGCGGAGCGAGTGGAGTGATCTATGGGGTAAGATTTTTGGAAGCATTAAATAGTAAAAACATAGAAACTCATTTAGTACTTACACCCTTAGCAGAAAAAGTTTTAGAACAAGAAACTAATTTTAACAAACAAAAACTGATAGGATTAGCTACTTATCATTACCAGATTAGTGATTTAACTGCTCCTATTTCAAGTGGTTCTTTCTTAACTCAAGGAATGATTATTATACCTTGTAGCATGAAAACCCTAGCGGGAATAGCTTGTGGATATTCAGATAATTTACTCTTGCGAGCAGCAGATGTCACTTTAAAAGAGAAGAGAACTTTAATTATAGTCCCTCGGGAAACTCCTCTAAGGAAAATCCATTTAGAGAATATGCTAAGATTGGCCAATGAGGGAGCTATTGTCCTTCCAGCTATGCCAGGATTTTATTATAACCCTAAAACATTAGATGATGTTATTAATCATATAGTGGGTAAAGTTTTAGATATTTTAAGAATTGACCATAACCTATATCAAAGATGGTGCAAGGATAAAAAATAAAGGGTTAAAGAGAAATGATTAGAAACCAAAGGTGGAAAGGATTATTTGTATAGCATAAGATGTAATTAGATGCCATTCCCCTTTAACCTAAGGGAAGAATTAACGAAAAGAAGAATCATACCAGGTAAATTCTTCGGGGTATTTAGTATCTCTTTATCATAGTCTTATTTTATGGTAGGTAGAGATATTTTCTGGCTATATTTTTGTTCTAAAAGATCTCTTAATATAACTTTAATTATAATGTCTAATCGGTATTTCTTTATTCTCGATTAAATCTTTTTCCATCTCTAATTCTTTTACTATATTTTTCTCTATATTCTTAGGTATTTTCAAGTTTGAACAGGTTCAAAATAATATGAATTATTATTGGCCAAAAGATGAGGTCTTGGAAAAATTGAATATTATGACTAATGCCTTTAAAGCAGTAGCAGATTTAGCCATGGAAAAGAAATGCTATACTCGTGATGCAGCTTATTTTATCTCTATTCTACGAGTGGCTAAAGCAATAGAAGGAAGAGGCTGGGTAAAGAGTAAGAAATAATAAGGGATAAAAACTATAAAATATAATTTTAGCGTTTAATGTATGGAGGGTGGAGAATAGAATAGAAGAAGGGAGGATTAAAAAATGAAAAAAGAAAAGAGTTTAGTGCGAAAGGGAATATTAGAGCTAAAACCCTACATTCCCGGTAAACCAATTGAAGAGGTCAAACGAGAATTAGGTTTAAAAGAAGTTGTAAAATTAGCTTCCAATGAAACTTCAATAGGCCCTTCACCTTTAGCAATAGAGGCTATAAAAAAAGAGATAGAAAATATTTACCTTTATCCCGAAGGTTCAAGTAGGCTCTTAAGAGAAAAAATAGCTCAAAAATTAAATCTTGATAAAGAGATGATAATTGTTGGTAATGGTGCAGATAATGTTATTGATCTTATAGGGATGGCTTTTATTAATGATGGTGATGAAGTAATTACCGGAGAAATTACTTTTCC
>ASPA01000114.1 GCA_000405605.1 Atribacteria bacterium SCGC AAA255-G05 | reverse complement strand
CTACATACTATTTATACTTACAATTTTTCGGGCGATTATTTTAGAGTCGCCGCTATCTTTGCTTAAGACTCCTTCTATCAAAAGAGGCGCTTCTTTGCAAAAGAGTTTAGAATATTTTTGATAGACAGTCGGAAAAGTAATTACTTCAAAAAAACCTGCTTCATCTTCCAGGAGCAGGAAAGCCATAACCTGTTTTTGCCTGGTAAATTGTCTTCTTACTTGAATTAGCATTCCTTTTAGCGAAATTGGTTTTGGATAAAAATAATTTAACAGTTGATTAGAATTCATAATTGGCAAATTCATTAATATTTTATCATATTTTTTTAAAGGATAGTTAGTTATATATAAGCCGAGTATTTCTTTTTCTAAATTCATTTGGAAAGAGTTAGAAAAATGGTAAGCAGGGATTGAGCCAGAAGCAATAAGTTCGGTATTCCATAATTCACTCTCTTCGGACATTCTATTTTGAGCCCCATTTTTAACTTTCTTCCTTCTAACCTCCTTTAAAGTAAGTGGGAGCAGGGTTAATAATGCCGAACGGGGATAAGCAGTGAAATCAAAAGCACCTACCTTAATTAAATTTTCTATTAATGGCTGATTAATTTTTAAAGAGATAGTTTTACAGCAGAAATCATACAGGGAATTAAATCTTTGGCATTTTTCCCTGAGAGATAGTATAGATTTTAAATACTTTTCTCCCATGCCTTTTATCCTACCCAGTCCCACTCGAATAGCTCCATCTTCTACAGTAAAACCAGCTCCACTCTTATTTATATTGGGAAGGAGCACTTTAACATTGAAACGCCGGGCTTCCTGAATATAGTGGTCAGGAGAATAATAACCCATACCGTAGGTGAGCATGGAAGCCAGGTAGTAAGCGGGATAATGCACTTTAAGATAACAGGTTACAAAAGAGATTAGGGCATAGGAGGTGCTGTGAGCTTTATTAAAACCGTAATGGGCGAATTTGGAAATTAGGTAAAAAACTTTTTCCGCTTCTTCTCTGGTATTTCCTTGTTGAATAGCTTTTTTAAGGAAATTATCTCTTTGTCTTTCCATTTCTACCGGTGAACGGGAGCTGATGGCTCGACGAAAGAGGTCAGCCTCTCCCAGGCTAAGGCAGGCAAAAGCAGAAACTACCTGCATAACCTGTTCCTGATAAAGGATAACTCCATAAGTGTCCTTTAAAATTGGTTTTAATTTGGGGTGTAGATAACCTATCTCTTCTTCTCCCCGTTTTCTTTTAAGATAATGTTCGGTCATCCCGCTATCCAAGGGGCCGGGTCGGTATAAAGATAAAGCAGCGATTACATCATTTAAATGGGAAGGGGAAAGCCTCCTTAGAAGAGAAGACATCCCCGAGCTTTCCAGTTGGAAGACTCCCAGAGTCTTGCCTTTTTGCAGGGCGGAGAAGGTGGTTTTATCATCAAGGGGAATCTTGTTAAGGTTGATATTTATATTTTCTTCTTTTAGCATTTCTAAAGTCTTTTTAATTACAGTTAGGCTGCGGGAGCCCAGGATATCCATTTTTAATAGACCTAAATCTTTGATGGATTCTTTTTCGTATTGACTGACTATCTCTCTCTGGTTAGTTAGTTCCAGAGGAACTACTTCTGAAAGCGGCCTATCTGAGATTATCATTGAGGAGGCGTGTACGGAGAGATGCCGGGGTATTCCTTCTATATTTTGAGCAAAAGAGAATAGTGATTTAAGGGGTTCCTGGTCTTGAGGGAGTTTTTGCAGTTCAGGTAAATGTTTAAGAGAAGCTTTAATTACTCCGGGTGAAGAGAATATAGGCATGAGTTTAGCGATTTTATTTATCTCCCGAGGAAGGAAGCCCAGCGCTCTCCCGGTGTCTCGAATGGCTGAGCGGGCGGCATAGGTAGAGATGATACTGACATGGGTTACCCGATTATTGCCAAATTTCTTAAAGATATAAGAGATTACTTTTTCTCTCCCCAGCTGGCCGAAATCTATATCGATATCCGGAAGGTCTACTCTTTCCGGGTTAAGAAATCTTTCAAAAAAGAGTTGGTATTTTAAAGGGTCTACTTCGGTTATGTTAAGAAGATAAGAGACTAAACTACCGGCCGAAGAACCCTTTCCCGGGCCGACCGGGATGTTATTTTGTTTGGCAAAGCGTACTATATCATGGACGATTAAAAAATATCCGGCAAAACCCATTTGATTGATTATTTTTAATTCATATTGCAGGCGCTTTATAACTTTCGATGAGGAAGCGGGGTAATATTTTTTAAGACCATCCAGGCAAAGTTTTTTTAAATAGTCCTGAGCAGAACCAGAAGAGGGCAGAGGGTAGGCAGGGAGGTGGATTTTCCCTAAATTAAGTTCCAAGTTGCACTTTTCAGCAATTTTAATTGAGTTTTTGAGGGCTTGAGGCACCCGGGAAAATATTTTCTCCATCTCTGAGGGAGATTTAAAATAATATTCATCAGCTTCAAGTTTTTGATGATAGAATCTTTCTTTTGTCCCCAAATTGGCAATTTTGTTTAATAAACCTTGAGAGGAGGCCTGACTTTTTTCCAGATAATGAACATTATTGGTTACTACCAGGGGGATATTCAGTCTTTTTCCTATTTCTATCAATTTAGAATTAATTTCTTTTTCTTTAGCCAGGCCATGAAAAGATAATTCTAAATAAAAGTTCTCTTTGCCGAATATCTCTTGATACCAGCAGGCAGCTTTTTCAGCTTGCTCAGCCTTCTTTTGTAAAAGGAGAAGAGGTATTTCTCCTTTATCACATCCGCTTAATCCGATGATTCCCTTACTGTATCTGGCTAAAATATCTTTTTCTATGGCCGGGATAGAGTCGGGATTAGATAGATGAACTTGAGTGATAATCTGACAGAGGTTACTATATCCCTCCTTGTTTTTGGCTAAAAGAATAAAATGACAGTTTTGATTGAATTTTTGATTATTTTTTATCCGTATTTCACAGCCGATGATGGGTTTTATTCCTGCCTTTTTTGCTTTTTTATAGAATTGAATAGCTCCGTAGAGCCCATCATGGTCAGTTAAAGCCACCGCTTTCATCTTAAATTTGGCAGCTTGTTTAATTAGATCATCAAGGCCGCAGAGCCCGTCTTGCATACTGTATTGAGAATGCACATGTAGATGAACCATTTCCATTTTAAAACACCTTTCTGGTAAATTAGCTAATTGACCGATTGCCCGATTTGCCAATTGACCAATTAGATTAGTCGTTAGTATTAAAACAAGTTATTAGTTTATAGTTTTTGGTTATTGGATAAAAAAATCAGTTTTCAGTTTTTGATTTATTATATTTTGAATTCTGATTTCTGGATTCTAGATTCTGACTTCTTCTTTA
>ASPA01000113.1 GCA_000405605.1 Atribacteria bacterium SCGC AAA255-G05 | reverse complement strand
ATCGAGAATTCCCGCAAGCATTATTGGTATCATGGAGGGTCTTGTTTTATTATCGGTGATTTTATCTTATTTTGTGAGAGATAAATTGATGGTTTTAAGAAGCAAGAAAAAGCTTGTGGTACGAGAAAGGCATAAGTTATGAATAATATTATTACTGGATTGCTTGTTGCTACAATTCGTATGAGTACACCTCTAATGCTTGGGGCATTAGGGGAAGTATTTGTTGAGCGGACTGGTGTGATGAATATAGCTATTGAAGGAATCTTTCTTATGGGTGCATGGGGAGGTTTTGTTGGAGCTTATCTAACCGGAAAACTATGGATTGGTTTTTTATTTGCTATAGGGGTGGGAGTTCTTTGCGGAGCAATCTATGGATACTTTACTATTAAATTAAAACAACACCAGATTGTTACAGGAGTAGCAATAAATGAAACCTCCCACGTCTTCAGTCACGCCATTCCCTGGACGATATCAGACCCAGCCCGTTCTTATACTTCTTGTACAACCTCGCATATACATCGGTGAACTCTTTTCGTGGAAAAAATGATGCATCTGTTCCACTAAATATACCAACGGCTTCTTCGAGGGAGCCATACATACCTGTGGCCAGACCTGCTACGATGGCCGCCCCAACAGTGCCCGATTCCCGATGCTGGACACGATGGACCGGACGTTGAAGGATATCCGCCTTGATCTGTAGCCAGAGGTCGGAACGGCTTCCTCCTCCGGTAGCCCGTACACTAGTAATGAATAATCCGTTTTTTGAAAGCTCTTCGAAGGCTTCCAGGAAAAACATTGATTCACCCTCAAGCACAGCACGATACAGCGCCCCTCTACCGGTTCCCGTACCGATACCAAAAAAGCATCCTCTTCCCTCTGGAAGAAACACTGGAGCTCCTGAAGGTTCGAGAAAAGGGAGGAATACCACATTTCCCGGTTTATTGGGGGCTTCGTCTGTAAGGCTGTTAAGGATCTCCCGCTCAGAAGCACCTTCTTTAATAAGATCCTGTGTGAACGCTTGCATAAACCAAGTCTGTACCGACCCACCTTGATTATAGATAAACGTCACGTATTTCCCCGGCACCGTATGATGCTCAATGCCCAGTTTGAGACCAAGCATCAAATCTGGGTCGGGTATGTCATCAAATACAAGCGTCGTGCATTCAAACGTACCTATGCCTGTGACTGAACTCCCACCAGAAATCGCTCCTGCTCCGAGTGCGTTCATGCATTGGTCATGACCACCTGAGATAACCAGAACATCCTCAGGGAATCCCAGGGATGCCGAGATTTCTTTCTTCACATAACCCATGGTGATCCCGGAAGGGATGAGATCAGCCAGAACCCTCCGCTCAACCCCTCCTACCTCAAGAAGCTCATCTGACCACTTCTCTTTCCAGAGATCGAACAACAGTGTTCGGTTTGCGTGACCGTAGGTCGTTGCGGCTTCTCCAGTAAGTTGAAACGTTAGGAAGTCTGACCAGTTGAGGTTTTTCCATACTTTCGTGTTGAAATCGGGAACAGACTCCCGATACCAGACAAGTTTTGGATAAGAATAGGAATACCCAAGGATATTGGGATTAATCTTATAGAAAGCCTTCTGACCAATCTTATTGAACCGTTCGACAGCATACTTGCCTCGTTGGTCATGGGAAAAGATGCTGGGGCCCAGGATTTCTCCGTGGGATGAGACTGGCACCATGGCCTCAGAAAAGGATCCGAACGATACAGCCTTGAGCGGATCATGAAGATATCTGTTATCTGAACCAGCTCTTTTGACTACAGTCCGCATCACTGTATAGACAGCATCTAAAACTTGTCTACTATCTAGTTCGAACTCCCCCGGTCCTGGCATGGTGACGCTGTATGTGGTTGACTCGGTGGAGATCAGCATGCCATCTACTGAATAAACAGCAACTTTACACCCCGAGCTCCCAATATCAACTCCCATCAAACTCATCGCGTTCTCCTTCCTGTTGAATTCTGCGATTACTTCACCGATTCTGCAGGTGTGGAAAGCAAGGAGGCCGTTCCTTCAATTCCCAGGGCAGCAACCAGTTCCCTTACCTTGGTGTATACAGCATCCTGCGCTTTTTGTTCCGATTCCGACATGAGAGCCTCATATGGTTGCCTGATATCGGTGCCAATATTGAGCTTTGCAATACCGTGTTGGAATGCATCTTTCAGATACGGAAGGGCGATCCCTGAGCCTCCATGAAGAACCAGAGGGATTCTGAGACGTTCATCAATTTCTATCAACCGACCGATATGTAACCGAGCAGCGATTTTTTTCTGACTCCGAGTAGTAGGTGCAATGGCACCGTGCACACTGCCTACCGCTACAGACAACCAGTCGACTGCCGTTTCTCGGACAAACTGTTCGGCGTCATCGGGATTGGTGAACCCTTTGCCTGTTGCGAACAGTTCCTCATAATTGGGCATCGGACCCGATTCGTGTCCCATCACAGTTCCTAATTCCGCCTCACCCGGGACATCGTTGCAATGTGCGAGAGCGACAACCTCCAAACTGCCTGACGAAAATTTCACCCACTCGAGTCTTGCAACAGTTATCAAACCAAAGGTATCGGAGTCTTGCAAAGCTTTTACAACAAGCTTTATCATCGGGATATAAGGCATATTGAAGGCGGGTATGACCAGATGCTTTTCGTATGCCCTCTCCATAATGGACTTGATTGCAGACATGATTATCCTCCGTATGGTTGTACATAGTAATGTCAAAAATAATTTACTAATTTTTTCTTAAACTCTTTATTCTAAAATATTTTAGTGACGTTGACTTGCCTCCCTCCTACTTTTTTTTAGTAGGATTTAGAAATCTACCCCAAAAAGGAGATAAGCCAATGATTCATAGCCAATCCATCGCATACCCTTAAAAGGATGTTAACTATGGAGCAGTAAAAGGCCGTAACCAGAGAATTAAAAGATATAGAAGAATATGGGGATCATATTTATCCTATGATCTCTATATTCTAGCTACTGGCTAAGACCTGTAAGTGTCCAGTTTGAAGGGTGTATTTTAATTTATTTTGCCCAATCTTTTCATAATGTCTTTCAAAGACTTATATGCTTTCTTGTATTCTACAAAATACTGATCATATATCTTTTTCGCTTTTTTATCAGGATAAATTGTTCTGTCGAATCGCACCCAATCCTTTATCCTTTTGTAAGAATCTAAAACCCCTGTCCCCACACCAGCTAACAAGGCATCTCCATAAGGAGCCTCCACATTTTGGGCGAGGGTTTTTATGGGATATCCGGTTACATCCGAAAACATCTTCATCCACAATGGAGATCTCGTTGCCCCTCCTACCATAATACAATCATCTGCCAACTCTAACCCACTTTCTAACCCTGCTTCTATATTGTGGCGCAAAGAATAAGCCACTCCTTCTAAAATTGCTCTGTAAATGTGTTTCCTGGTATGGTACAAGGTCAAGCCTATTATGGTTCCTTTTGCATCAGGGTCCCAGATAGGTGAACGTTCACCCATAAAATAGGGTAATAGTAAAAGCCCCTCTGAACCGGGTGGGATATTTGCTGCCTCTTCATCTAAGAGTTTATAGGCCGATATATTCAATTCTTTTTCAGCAACCATCTCTTTTTCTCCGAATTGATCTCTAAACCATCTGACGATACCACCTGCTGTTGCCGCTCCACCAAAAGTATAGATCATTTCATCATCGTAAGCCACATAAGGAAAACTGACTAATTTAGGAGACAGATGTTGTCCTTTATGAACGACCCCC
>ASPA01000112.1 GCA_000405605.1 Atribacteria bacterium SCGC AAA255-G05 | reverse complement strand
TTAGTAGGTTCGATACCACTAATTCTACCACATTGAGGGCACTTTTTATATATATTTGATTCACCTTTTGGGTGAAAAGTTGAATTCTTTGTAAACCTTATATAGCAATGGTTTAGGCCTGTTTTTCTAAAAGCTCACGCAGATTCTCGGTTTTATTTCTTTGCCCGATATGAAAGAAAGGACCATTTTACTTGATGGTTTTTCCAAAACCTATGCCATAACCGGTTGGCGCTTAGGTTTTGGGGTGATGAAACCTGAGTTAGCAACGCATTTACCTGTAGTAGTAATAATTGATGTTTTAAGGGCTTCCAGCACCATAGTCACTGCTTTAGCTAATGGATGTAATGGCTTTATTCCCATTTTTTCTCCTGATCAGGCTAAGAAAAAAGCACAGCAATTTGAAAAAGAAAGGGTATTATTAGGAGGAGAGAGAGAAGGAATAAAGATAGAGGGCTTTGATTTAGGTAATTCTCCAAGAGAATATAAGAGAGAAGCAGTGAAAGATAAAACAATTGTCTTTTCAACCACTAATGGAGTAAAAACATTAGAAATGGCTAAAAGTGCTCACAGGATAATTATTGGAAGTTTTTTGAATTTACAAGCGGTTTGTGATTATTGCACTAATTACCAGGGAGATATTTTGTTAATCTGTGCAGGAAAGGAGGGTAGATTTTCTTTAGAAGATGCTGCCTGTGCCGGTATGATGGTTAATTCTTTAAGGGATGTTTTTCCCGGTAATCATCAGGAAGTAGATGCTAATTTTACTACTCAACTACTCTATGAAAAGTTTAGTAATAATATTTTGGAAATATTACGAAAATTTCAACATGGTCGATATTTAGAGAGTATCGGCTTGGATGAAGATTTAAAATTCTGTTCCCAATTGGATTTATTTCATATTGTTCCCATTTATAAAGATGGGATAATATCCATTTGACAAAATAAGGAATAAAAATTACCATACACATATATGAGATAAATCTTATTTTTAATCTCTAAAAAATAATTTAATAAAGAAAGGAAAAATTAGTTATGAAGAAATTAATGATGATTCCCGGACCTACTCCAGTTGATCAGTCTATTCTGGATGCATTAAGTAAAGAAACGGTTTCTCATTTAGACCCTGAATTAGTGAAAACCTTAAAAGAAACTTTAAAGAATTTAAAGGCTGTTGTTATGGCTGAAAAAGGTCAACCTTTTACCATTCCAGGCACAGGAACCTTAGGAATGGAGACAGCACTGGTTAATTCTGTAAAAAAAGGTGATCGTTTATTAGTGGTTTCTCACGGCTATTTTGGAAATAGATTTGTAGAAATTGCCAGAGGTTATGGTATAGAGGTAGAGGTTTTAGCTTCCGAGTGGGGCAAGATTGTGGAAGTTGAAAAAATAGCCCTAAAATTAAAAGAAAATAAGTTTGATGCGATAACTGTGACTCATGTAGATACTTCTACCGGAGTTTGCGCTCCTTTGGAAGAGGTGGCAGAGGTTATAAAAAAATTCCCTGAAACCTTATTTATTGTAGACGCAGTTTGTGCTACCGGAGGAATTGAAGAACGCATGGACGATTGGGGTGTTGATATTATTTTTGCAGGAAACCAAAAAGCCCTTGGTGTTCCTCCGGGATTAGCTAATTTGGTATTTAGTAAAAAGGCTTTAGAGAGAAGAAATGCATTAGGAAATATTTCTTCTTATTATATGGACATTAATCGATGGCTGCCTATTATGCGCGAACCGGGTAGTGGATACTTTTCTACCCATGCCATAAATATGGTCAATGCTCTTCATCAAGGTCTTAAAATTATATTAGAAGAGGGTTTGGAAGAAAGATTTAAAAGACATAGAAGATTTGCCCTGGCCTTCCAAGCAGGATTAGAAAAAATAGGATTTAAAATACTTCCTTCAAAAGAAATAAGGGCTAATACTGTATCAACCGTGTTATATCCTTCAGGAATTGAGGATTTGGCTTTCAGAGAAAAACTGTATGAGAACGGCGTTTTAGTATCTGCAGGTAAAGGTGTATTAGCGGGCAAGCTATTCCGTATAGGGCATATGGGCAACATAACTGAAAATGAAGTGGTTGCAACAATGAGTATTATCGAAAAAACTCTATCTGAATTTAATTACAATTTTGAACTGGGCTCAGGAATAGGAGCTGCCGAGAAGGTTTTGTTTGCTAAATAATAAAACATTTAGAAACAGGTGATGGTTTGGGAAGAAAAATATTTTTTTGGATGCTGTTGATTGTTTATTCTGTTGTGATTTTTACTTTTTCTTCCCGACCGGAAGTTGGAGTAGCGCAGTTTTTTTATGGACAGGATAAAGTGATGCATTTTTTTGCTTATGGCGTCCATGCTTTTCTTTGTATGGCAGCTTTAAGTGACAAAATATTACTCCTAAAATTATTTCACTATTTTTTAGCTTTAGTTTTTTCTGTTTCTTATGGGATATTTAATGAAATTTACCAGTATTTTATTCCGGAAAGAGAATTTTCTTTGGGAGATATTCTTGCCAATAGCCTGGGTATAATTACTTTTCTTGCTTTGATTTACATTTTCCAAAATAAAAAACTAAAAAGGTAAACTTTCGTGCCAGGCACAAAAGTTTACAACTTATTCTAATTTAATAAATCTAAGGAAGGAGAAAAAAATTGAAATTACTGAAAAAGTTATGTGAAACACCGGGAATTGCAGGTTATGAGGAGAGGATTCAGAAAGTTATTAAGGAAGAATTGGAAAAAGTAACTGATGAGGTAAAAATTGATAAATTAGGAAATGTTATTGGTATAAAAAAAGCAAAAAAATTATCAGGTAAGCCAGCTCCTAAAAAAGTGATGATTGCCGCACATATGGACGAGATTGGCTTTATGGTCAGTTTTATTGATAAAGAAGGTTTTATAAGGTTTGCTCCGGTTGGGGGATTTGACCCTAAAACTCTAATAGCCCAAAGAGTAGTGGTTCATGGAAGAAAAGATATCGGGGGAGTAATTGGCACTAAGCCAATTCATATTTTAAGTGAAGAAGAGAGAAAAAAGTTACCTAAAATTAAAGATCTTTTTATAGATGTAGGGATGAAAAAAGATGAAGTTTCTAAGATAGTAAGGCCGGGAGATTTCGTTACTTTAGATAGGAATTTTATGGAATTTAATAATAAAATAATCACCGCTAAGGCACTTGATGACAGAGCTGGAGTATATGTTATGATTGAGGCATTAAAAAGAATTAAAGATTGTTATGTTGATATATATGCTGTGGCAACTGTTCAGGAAGAAGTAGGACTTAGAGGGGCAACTGTTTCTTCGTTTTCCATTGAGCCAGATGTTGGCATTGCCCTTGATGTTACTATTGCCTCAGATATTCCGGGAACCAAAGAAGAAGAAAGGGCTACTATTTTAGGGGAAGGTACAGCCATATCTTTAATGGATTCTCACACTATTTCTAATAAAAAATTAGTTGATTTTTTAAGAAAAATAGCGGAAGAAAATAAAATTAAATATCAGACTGATATATTGCTGGGAGGAGGAACTGATGCCGGAGCTATACAGAGGAGTAAATCGGGAGTACCTGCTTGCACCCTTTCTATCCCTACCAGATATATTCATTCAGTGGTAGAGATGTGTCATAAAGAAGACATTGAAAATTCTATCAAACTAATTTGCAAGTTTTTAGAAAATGCCCATAAGGGAGAATTTTAAAAACAGTATATAGTATCGAGTATATAGTATATCGTAAAGAAAAAAGAAGACAGGAGCCAGTAGTCAGAATCCAGAATAAGATAATATCAAGTATATAGTAAATGGTAAAAATAATATAGAGAAAAGGGTAGGGGCATATTGCATGCGCCCACAAAAGGCTCGGTACTCAATACTATATACTGTCTTAATTGGTGAATCGGCAAATTGGTCAATTGGTAAATTGGAGAATTGGT
>ASPA01000111.1 GCA_000405605.1 Atribacteria bacterium SCGC AAA255-G05 | reverse complement strand
CCTAATATAAACTTGTATCTTGTATCTTAAAACTTGTTTTTAACACTAAATACTAACGACTATTCACTAACGACTAATCTGACCGGAAGACTGGAGGACCGGGTGACCGGTAAACCGGTAAACCGGGCAACTAGCTAACTAAATACTATATACTAAATACTAACGGCTATATAAAAGAAAGGGAACGATGAAAACTATCGAATGGAAAGATGGGAAAGTGTTTCTAATTGACCAGAGAAAACTTCCCTTAAAATATGAAATAATTAATTGTTCTACTTACCAAGAAGTTGCAGTAGCTATTAAGAAGATGAAAATAAGAGGTGCGCCGGCTATCGGGGTGGCGGCTGCCTTTGGCATGGCTTTAGCTGCTTATTCTTCAAAAGCAAGTACTTACGGAGAATTTATCCAAGATATGGAAAAGGCCAAAAACTGCCTATTCCTTACTCGGCCTACTGCAATCAACCTGTTTTGGGCATTAGAGAGAATGATGAATTTAATTAATATAAAAAAAGGTGTTGATTTATTTACATTAAAAGATATAATCTTACAGGAAGCCGAAAATATTGCCCGGGAAGATATAGAAATTAATAAGGCAATGGGAAGATACGGAGCTTTGCTAATTAAAGATGGGGATAATATTCTTACTCACTGTAATGCCGGGGCTCTGGCTACTGTAGATTATGGTACCGCTTTAGGGGTGATTCGAACTGCCTTTGAAGAGGGTAAAAAATTACAGGTATATGTCGATGAAACCAGACCAGTATTACAGGGGGCGAGGTTAACTGCCTGGGAATTAACTCAGGAAAAAATTCCTTTTACTTTGATTACCGATAATATGGCCGGATTTTTAATGTATCGAAAAAAGGTAGATTTAATCATAGTTGGGGCAGATCGTATTGCTCGAAACGGTGATGTGGTGAATAAAATCGGAACTTATTCTTTGTCTGTCTTAGCCCGAGAAAATAAAGTCCCTTTTTATGTTGCTGCTCCCATATCTAGTATTGATATGTCGCTAAAATCAGGGGAGGAAATTCCCATTGAAGAGAGGAACCCTAAAGAAGTTACTCATATATTGGGTAAGCAGATAGCCCCTGCAGGAGTAAAAGTATTTAATCCGGCTTTTGACCTTACTCCTAACGGTTATGTGGAGGCAATTATTACCGAAAAAGGGATCATCCGAAAACCTTTTGAAAAAAATATCAAATCAGTCGTTAATACAGCGTAGAGCGTATAGCGTATAGGCGTGGGTATATAGTGCAAGTAGAGAAAGTTACAAGTTGCAAATTAGAACAAGCGTATTTCGTATTGCATATCGCGTATTGAGAAAAAAAAAGAGAAAAACAGATAAATATTAATAGCTAAATCGACTGGAAGACCGGCAGACGGGTAGACTAATTTAACTGGTAAACCGGATAATTGAGTAATTAAATTGATCGATAGACTAAATTAATTGGTCAATAGGTAAATTGGTTAATTAAATAACTAAATACTTATTTTATAGAGGAGGAGAAAATTGGATCCAGAAAAGCTTATTATTTCCGGAGGAAACAGATTACAGGGTACGGTAAAAATTAACGGAGCAAAAAATTCAGCTTTATCTATTATGGCGGCAACCTTGTTAACTAAAGATGTTTGTATTTTAAGGAATGTCCCCCGTCTTACCGATGTCGATATTATGACTAAAGTTATAAGGAAATTAGGGGTAAAGGTGGAATGGAAAGAAGATAATAACCTTTATATCGATTCTGATAATTTTAATAATTATGAGGCGCCTTATGAATTGGTTAAAATGATGAGAGGTTCTATTTTAGTGATGGGGCCGCTTTTGGCTCGTTTAAAAAGAGCAAAGATATCTTTACCTGGTGGTTGTGCCATTGGTGCTCGTCCGGTTGATTATCATTTAAAAGGATTTGAGGCTTTAGGCGCTCAAGTTGAAGTGGAAAAAGGTTATATTGAAGCGAAAGTTAATATATTAAAAGGGGATGAAATATACTTAGATTTCCCTAGTTTGGGAGCAACTGAAAATATAATGATGGCTGCCTGTTTAGCAGAAGGAGTAACTAAAATTGAAAATGCAGCCAAAGACCCGGAAGTAGTGGAATTAGGACATTTTTTAAATAAGATGGGGGCTAAAGTTGAAGGATTAGGGACTGATTTAATTGAAATTGAAGGAGTAAAAAAATTACATGGAGTTGATTATACTATAATTCCTGACCGCATTGAAGCAGGTACCTATATGATAGCAGCTGCTATCACAGGTGGAGATGTTTTAATAGAAAAAGTTGATCCGTTATTATTAAAACCATTAATAGTGAAGTTGGAAGAAGCAGGTGTGCGGATTGAGCTAGAAAAGAGTTTGATTAAAGTAACCGGGCCACACAGAGTTAAAGCAGTGGATATTAAAACTTTACCTTTTCCTGGGTTTCCTACTGATATGCAGCCCCAATTTATGGCTTTATCCTGTGTAGCAAAAGGTACCAGTGTTATTATCGAGACTGTATTTGAGAAAAGATTCACTCACATCGGTGATTTGATAAGGATGGGAGCAGATATTAAAGTAGAAGGGCACAGTGCTATTATTAAAGGAGTAAAAAAGTTAAGTGCTGCCCCGGTAATGGCTTCAGATTTAAGAGGCGGAGCAGCTTTGGTATTAGCAGGTTTAGTAGCGGAAGGAACCACTGAGTTAAGCAGAATATATCATTTAGATAGAGGATATGTGAACTTAGAGGAAAAACTAACTTCCTTAGGAGCGGATATTAAGAGAGTGAAAGAGTAAATTAGCGTAGAGCGTATAGCGTTTAGCGTATAGTAAACAGTGATGAGCAATGTGTAATATGTAATGAGTTACAGGTTACTAGTTGCAAGTTACAAGTTTAAATAAATAAAGAAAGCAATAACATATTACCTGCCGTATCGACCTACAGACTGGTAGACTGGTAGACCGGTAGACTAAATTAATTGGTAAATTGGTCAATCGGTTAATTGGTTAATTAAATAACTATATACTTATTTATAGAGGAGGAGAAAATAAACATGCTAGGAATGGACAGGAGTCTGGGTATAGATTTGGGTACCGTAAGTGTCTTAATCTATCAGAAGGGGAAGGGAATTGTCCTTCAGGAACCTTCTGTGGTTTCTATTTTAAGAGATAGCGGAAAAGTTTTAGCCGTGGGAGAAGAAGCCAAACAAATGTTAGGGAAGACACCAGGGAACATCATCGCTATTCAGCCTATGAAGAGCGGAGTTATCGCCGATTATGAGATAACAGAGAAGATGTTGAGTTATTTTATCAGAAAAGTTTGTGGTAACAGTAAGGTGTTCCGTCCTCAGGTAGTAATTTGCGTACCGTCGGGAGGAACAGAAGTAGAAAAAAGAGCAGCGATAGAAGCAGCTATGCAGGCTGGAGCAAGGAAAGCTTATTTAATTGAAGAACCGATGGCGGCAGCTATTGGGGCCGGTTTAGATATCAGTGAACCTTATGGCAATATGATTGTTGACGTGGGGGGAGGAACCGCAGATATCGCCGTTATCTCTTTAGGCGGAATCGTGGTAAGCGAATCATTGAGAGTAGCGGGTAATGATTTTGATGAAAATATTATTAAATATATTAAAGAAAAATACAGGTTGATGATTGGTGAAAAAACTGCTGAAACCTTAAAGGTTGAAATCGGTACTGCAATGGAATTAGAAGAAGAATTGTTTACCGACATAAGAGGGAGAGATTTAGTAGCCGGGCTGCCGAAGAGTATTTCGGTTGGTTCTAACGAAGTGTTAAAAGCCATTTCTTCTTCATTGAAGACAATAATAGAGGGAGTTAAAACAGTTATGGAGAAAATTCCTCCTGAACTGGCTGCTGATATTGCCGATAAAGGAATTGTTCTCACCGGTGGAGGGGCATTGTTGAGAAATTTCGATAATCTGTTAACTGAAGTGACCGGAATACCAGTTTATTTAGCTGAAAATCCAATTTCATGTGTAGCTTTAGGTGCGGGGACAGTTTTAGATAATATCCATGTGCTTAGGAGTGGATTAGTAAGTTCGTACAAGTAAATT
>ASPA01000110.1 GCA_000405605.1 Atribacteria bacterium SCGC AAA255-G05 | reverse complement strand
TGGATAAATATGGAGTAAACGGGTGATATAAGGGGAATAATGAGGGATAAAGGGCAAAAAACAGGTATTTTGGGAAACTAAGAAAAAACAGCTTTAATTTAAAGGCATTTTAAGCACTTATTTTATGCCTTTTGGTATAAATCATCAAATAAAAAAAATAAAGCTCATATACGCCGTATTAGAGCTTTTTCTTAAAAACGCCGAAACCGTTGATACATAAGGCTTTTAGCGGTTTTTTGCAAAATCAACCCGTAGATCATTGATGGTTTTCTTGATTTCTTTGATTTCAACAGTAACAGATTGGGAAAATTCCTTTTGATTCTTTATTATTTCATTAATAAAAAACTCCAGTTTCCACACCAGATAGATAGAAAGTACCAGGGGAAAGCCGTTATTTGCTATTAATTTTAGCATATATTCAATATCCAATTAATTTACTTCCTTTCCAGACCCTCTTTTGTCCGGGTCTAATATCCAGGTGCAGGAAATTCCTCTTTTCATAATATCCTATACCGTTAAAGCCTATTTCCTGAGCAAAAAGGAGAAGGTCAAAAAGTAAAAAATCCTTTACATGAATATCTACTGCCATACCCTGGAGATGATAAGAGTTATTAACTCCCCCTACCTTATGATTTTCTTCTTTACACCGGTAACCGGAATTGATATATATTGGCTTATTTATTACCATCCTTAAATGGCTTAACCTGGTAAGTAAGTCCGGAGACAGCATAACCCGCCTGCAACAGGGGCACTCAAATTCACAAAGAGAGAAATATTCAGTTAATTCTATATCATTAATTGTATCCATAGTTTATTTATATCTTAAAGTCCTTCCATTTCTTACTGTATCCGGCATCGCCTTATATACAATTTCGTTAACCTCCGGAACAGTGGCTTTCATAAGATCCTTTACGTAGGAGATTTCGCCTTCTTTTAAGGTAACTTTCTGTTTCCTTAATATTTCAATTAACTTTACCCAGGCTATTTTCCATTTTTCCTCACCATTACCTATCCCCAGTTCCTCTTCAGCCCAAAGCATGGCAGCGAGAATGGCCTCTTTTATCTTGTTTGCCCTGTCTTCCCCGAATTTACCGACCATAAATTTACTGATCATACCTACTAAGAATACAATTACAAAATCTAACAGATATTTTGTTACAAATCCTTCTATCATTTTTACCCCCCCCTTAGCGCTCCAGGGAAGGTCCGCGGAGCCTTCCAAGGAGACTTTTATATTAAATTAGTATTAGTATTTACATTACACATCCACAACATCAGTTGAACTATAATCAAGTATACGGGCATTAACTTTTGCCACTAAATCATTACCGTTATTATGGAAGATATTCTTAGTTATAATAGTATCCATAACTCCTTCAATAGCTGCATCCTGGGCGACTAAATCTACATAATCCCCGTCATCTAAATTTTTGGGATTATTTAAAGTTATATTGATTGTTTTTGCTTCACTATCCCTGAACTGCATATACAGTCTCTTATAACTGGTTACTTCTCCTAATTCTGTAGCCATTATTTCTCACCTCCTTTTAAATTAATGGTCTAAAATTTAATAATTACTCAGTCAGTTGAGACTCTTTTTCGAATCTGATCTCATCAACCGGATACTTCTGCAGGTCGATTAAAGCACCAGCGACATCATATGCATCCTGTTCTAAAGCAGTAGACTTGATTTTAGCAAAGGATTTGCTGTTAATTATAGGTGCTCCGGTACTCGGATTAGTGCCTATTACTAATCTTAACTGCAAGGATGAATCTCTGGGAACTGTCACTACTGTAGCCATTTTTCTCACCTCCTTTTTAAAGATCTTAATCAAGCGAAACAAGCCGGTATATGTTTATATTTTACTATATATGTTATCTATTGTCAATCATGGTAATTTATTGTTAAGCTATATTGTTATATCTTTTAAATGCGCTTATTTGCTAATTATTACTCCTCATTTCATACAACTAAAAAAGGATCCTTCCCGATACAAGCCTGTTCTCGACCTGACCGGGGAAAGGACCCTTTGGCTTACCTATCTATTATTGTTAACTTTTGATATTTTTTACCCCCGTGATATATTTGATATGTGAGGAGAAGCTTTAGTAAAAACATTTCCTTTCTTTGTATCTTTTTGGGGGAATGTTATTTTACAGCATTTCTTTTTTTATACTGCATTAATCAAACAAAAAGCCGACTATTAAAACAAATAAAATTCCCCTATCCTGATTGAATAAGGGAATTTATAACTAATTTTACAAAGTACCCATGCGACCCTTATCTTCCGGAGTTAAGATAACTAACGGATACTTTTTAGGATATTTATTTCGATACGATTCCATCAGCAAATGCAGCCCAAAACCTATTAAAAAATATATAGCCAGAGAAACATAGCCCCCAAAAGGCAGTTCAAGTATAGATCCAATAATGATCCAAACGGATATGAACAAACCCAAAATTAAAAGAGGGTTTCCGCCCGGTGCCCTATATGGTCTTTCCCATTCGGGATGTGTCTTACGGAGATTCATGGCATCTAGACAGACCATAAAATACACCAGACCTGCGGCAATGCAAGATACAGCGTAGATATACTGAACCCAATTATCTCCGGTAAACAAACAGAAAAAAATGGAAAAGAAGAGTATGACCAAGTTGCAAATATATGGTTGCCCGTACCGGTTAACTTTCATAAACATTTTTGGAAGTTGGTTCAGTTGAGCTGCTCCGTACAAACATCGAGCAGAGGAAACCCAGAACCCCATCAAAGTAGTAAAGGCATGCAAGATACCTGCAAGAATAGCAATGATGCCAATGTACGCTGGCAATCCTAAGCTAGCCACTAATTCAGGTTCTGGCATACTCATACCAGCAATTTTATCCCAAGGAGCCAATCCTCCTAAAGCCATGACTACGATAAAATACAGAGTAGCAGGAATAAACAATGACGATAAAATAATTATCCACATCTTCCTGGCAGGAAAGTTAGTTTCCTCGATCATTGTCGGTGTCATCTCAAATCCGATGAATTTCAAGGAAAAAACAGCCATTGCCACAAAAATTCCATTGAATCCTTTAGGGAAGAAGCCTCCATGGTTTGTAATGTTGGACATTGACCAACTTCCACTGCCAAAGAATTTTATAGCTACAAATAGAGAAATAATAACCATAGAAAAGAAAAAGATATTAGCCAGTATTCCCGTCAGTTTAATATCAAAGTTGGACAAAATATACCATAGTATTACTATGCTGATAGCAACCGGTATTGCCATATTTGCTGGAATCGGAATAAAGAAATTGACCGCTGTCAAAAAAATGAAGGCCATCATGGGCGGTTCTACAACCTGAACTAAAAACATCATCCACTGGGTAGCCCATCCCACTTTATGTCCGAAAGCATTGGTTGTCCAAACATCAACTGCTGAAGCAAAGGGAAGCATGGCAGTCAATTCTGAAAAAGCAAGTCCAACCGGTACTAGCAGAATAGCCAAAATGGGGAAAATGAAAGCGGATCCTGCTCCACTTACACTAAACCAATAAGGCGCTTCAGCCAACCAACCACCAATAACTGCACCTGAAGCAATTGCAACCATTGAAATAAAGCTCAAATTCCTTTTTAATTTTTGTGATCCATCGTTCATAATTAAAAACTCCTTTTTTTAATTTAATATTTTTATAGTGTCTAGATCGTATTCAGTACTTCGCATAATTCTTGGGTATTTATTACATGACAATAAATATTGTTCAATATCTCAAGTTCATTATTTTGAATTTTTTCAGTTGCAGCTATACAAGCATCTTCAATTAAATACACTTTATAACTCTCATCTGCTAAGCTTCTAACCGAGCAAGAAACGCATTGGTCAGTATAAAGTCCAGTTACTATAACAGTGTCTATTCCCATATTGTTTAACATAAGCCTATAACTTGTTCCTGTTAGCGCACTATCGGTAGTTTTCATCACTACTATTTCATCTTCAATTGGTTTTATTTCTTCAAGTATTTCTCCTTCTTTTGAGCCAATTGGAAGCAATAGTTCATTAAAACCGGTTGCTTTTTGGTCTAAAGAC
>ASPA01000109.1 GCA_000405605.1 Atribacteria bacterium SCGC AAA255-G05 | reverse complement strand
CGCACTAATTATATTCGTATATAGTATTATAGCGTGGAGCGTACAGCGTTTAGCGTATAGAAAAATACAGTAATAAGTGATGAGTAATGAGTAATTATTGACAAGTTACGCGTTTCAAACCTAAAAAAAGAAATCGGGGTACATTGCTATACGTCCAATAAATAAACCGACTGATTGATAAATTAAATTCAATTGGTCAATTGGAGAATCGGCTAATTGATATTAACTGGTAAACTGGGTAACTGGTTAACTAAATACTAACGACTATTCACTATTCACTAACGACTAATTTAAGAGGTATCTTTTGGTAACATTTTTCTTTTCTTATTAAACATGACTATAGTGCCGATTACTCCAATTACAAAACCTATAGGACAGGCAAAGATAGCGATAAGGAAGAATATTACTTCAAGGGCTTTCATCAGATAGTTTAGTATGATTATATGGCTGGTAATCTGCTCTAAACCATAAAAGATATTGTGCAGCAAGACAAAAACAAAAAATCCGGCAGCAGAAGCCCCAGTTAACATTAAAAACTTTTTAAGCTTCCCCTCTACTTTTTGTACCAAAGTTAGACCAATTAACACACTACTAAATAAAAGCAAAATAGCTGAGGAAATTATCATAAAAGTACCACTTACAATTCCTCTAAATGCGGGGATAAAAATTATACTTACTGCTAAAATAAAAACTGCTACCAGCAAATAAAATGTTACTCTCAATACATTTTCTTTTTGACTCATCTCAGCCCAACCCACACTTTTCACCCCCTATTAAGTGAATACTTTGTCAGCGGGTAACGACTCCTTAACAAAATCAATAGTTTTCATAAATCTTGCGAAAATGAAACCCGTAGACAGCATAGATTATGGCCATAGGGAAAAGTTGTGGACGCCGAAACAAAGTCCAAAAAAAGATTTTCCAATAATAAATTCTTTCCTTCCCTATTATACCCAGCTGCCAGATGGATTTAAGGAACGCAGTAAGATAACAAAGACGAAATTGATATCTCTTCTTTTGTAAAGGTTTAATATTTCTTAAAAGCATCAGGATACGTTCATAGTAACATTTAGGGGAATAAATTGTATAGAGAACTCTTTTATATCCATCGATAAGTGCTTTGTAGTTCATTTTAGGAATAAAGTTAATGGAAAGATCGGTATTATTACCCGTACTTTCTTTTAATAATCTATTTTCTCGGATAAGTCGTTGGTAGAGTTTAGTTCCCCGAGGGGCGTTTAATAGCCCGACCATGGCACTGACAATTCCACTTTTTTGGATGAATTCAATCATTCTTTCAAAAATCTCCGGTGTATCATTATCAAAGCCTATAATAAATCCTCCGTTAACTACCAAACCAAACTTTTGAATCTTTTTAACACAATTTATCAGATCACGATTTTTGTTTTGCAATTTGTTGCATTCTGCTAAGCTTTCTTCATTAGGAGTCTCAATACCCACAAATACTGCAACAAACCCTGCCTGAACCATCATCCGCATAAGTTCCTCATCATCGGAGAGACTTACCGTGGTCTGAGTATTAAAGGTGAAAGGATATTTTCGTTCTTTCATCCAATTAATCATTGCAGGAAGTACTTTATTTTTTAATTCTTTCTTATTTCCAATAAAATTATCGTCAACAATGAATACCCCACCTCTCCATCCTTGTGAATAAAGACTATCTAATTCTGCTAATATCTGGTCTTTAGTTTTTATTCTCATCTTATGTCCGAAGAGGAAGGTAACATCACAAAAATCACAATTAAAGGGACACCCTCGAGAATATTGGATACACATAGTGGCATATTTATTTATATCAGCTAATTCCCAAAGCGGAATGGGAGTCTTTTTTATATCTACCCACTGATCTGAGGTGTAGATAGGTTTAAGGTGTCCTCCTTTTAAATCTTCTAAAAATAGAGGAAGGGTAATTTCAGCCTCATTAAGTATAAAATAATCTACATCATTCTCAAAATCTTCATATCCGGATGTAAAGAGAGGACCACCGGCAACAATCTTAGCTCCCAATTCTTTGCATTGAGTAATTATCTTTTTCACCGACTCTTTTTGAATAGACATAGCACTAATAAATACATAATCAGCCCATTTAATGTCTCTATCACTTAATGCTGTTATGGTCATATCTACTAGTTTTTTCTCCCACTCTTTAGGAAGCAGGGCTGCTACGGTTAACAGCCCCAAAGGAGGGAGGCTCGCCTTTTTAGAAATAAATTTTATGGCATATTTAAAACTCCAGAAGGTCTCCGGATATTCAGGATAAACAAGAAGTATTTTCATAAAAACCATCCTCTATGAATATAATTTGCTATTATAAGAAAGGAATCCTTCTTCTCTAAAGATTTTTTCTGATTTCTGAAAGAGTAATCTTGGCATCGGGCGCCATATCAAAAAACTTGGTTAGCTTTTCACAGACATAAACATCGCAGTAAGCGCAATTTTTAACTTCTTTTTCCCGGCCACACTTTCTTATTTCACAAACCTTGCAATGACTAAAAAGTCGTCCAGATTCTTCCAAACACCCATCACAATTAATGTCTTCTGGTTTTATTTCACAGTTAAATTCTTTGGACCAAACCCTTGCCACTTTTTCCCTTTCCTTATCATCGTTTTTCTGAGTAGCTATAAATGCCGGGCATTCGGTACAAGGTAATCCGCAAAAGGCAATCATCTTATCCATAATTCTCACCCCTTTTTATTATTTTATACTATCCTGGTAATTTATTCAAACAGAACTTGACAATAAAACGTTTTTAAGGTAAATTGATAAACACTTTTACTTTCCGCTTGAATGAATCCAAAAATTATAATTCAAAATAAATAATTGTGGAGGGAATGGAAATGAACTTAATCGACTTTGGCACTTTAATTCCCTTCGTTTTGATTACAACTTTCACCCCGGGACCCAATAATCTGAGCTGTGCCGCTATGAGTATTAATTTTGGTATTAAAAAAACTATAAATTACATGTACGGAGTAGTGACCGGATTTTTCTTCCTGTTATTGCTCTGCGGATTTTTTTCTAATCTGCTTTTTATAGCCATCCCCTCTGTCGAACCTATTATGCGCTGGGTTGGAGCAGCCTACATCCTTTACCTGGCCTATAGTACTTTCAAAGCCGGTTTTTCCTTTAAGGAAAAATCAAATAGGTATCTCTGGGGGTTTTATAAAGGGGTATTGCTTCAATTTGTAAATCCAAAAGGAATTATTTATGGTTTGACACTTTATTCAGTCTTTCTAAGTCCAATTTTAGGTAACCCCTTATATATTATAATGTTCTCATTAGGTTTTGTCTTCTTAGGTTTTTGTTCTATTTTTATTTGGGCTTTATTCGGGGCAATTATTAACCAATATTTACATCAAATAAAATTAAGAATTATCTTAAACAGTATCCTATCCCTTCTTCTCGTTTATACTGCTGTAAAGATTAGCGGAATATTTTCCTGAATAAATTCTTTTTGGGAAATCTTGAGACCTGATACCTCTGTTCTGGCCTTCCTTCTTATCGGTGTCAGGGGGTTTCATTATCAGATCTCATATGAAAAGTTACTAAAAGTTAAAGAATTATCGAACCGGCACAATTATCTCCATGATATGTTATTTTTTAGTTAAAATTCCTTAAAGACTCTGGCTAAAGATTTCCCAGGTGCTTTTAAGTCCAAATCTAAAAAATAACCAAAGGGAGTTTGCCATGTATTGAAACCCGCACTTTCTAATCGCTTTTCGGCATTATTAAATATTGTTTTTGTTATCTCCGGTTCAGCCTTACTTAAAGATAAATGAGCAAAAGAATGTAATACAATATTGTTTGTGTTATTCTTTTTAGCTGCCCATTTTAAATTTTTAATTAATTTAGTTTCAATTTTGTCAATTTTTTCTTCGTCTTCTTTTTCAACTTGAATAAATCCTACCAAAACATCTTCTATTTGCTTTTCTTCTTCATATTCTTCAACTGTTTCTAAAGTCTTCTTACTCGTTTTATAAGCAAATCTATCGGCATAAATCATCATTAGTTTCATATCTTGTATCCTCCTATTTATTAATTATAGACCCCTATTCCTTCTATATTTTTAATCCTTTCTCCTTCTTACTCATTGCAGTTAGGACAAGCGCCTTAATTTCTGATGGCAATTGTTCATTTTGCCATTTTCTTTCTGTATCTACTGATTGACCTGCATTTTTTACAGCTTTCAAAGCATACAAAGCTGCTCCCAATGAATGGTCAGCCATATGAGCAGTTGCTACAGCATGTCCAATGGACCGAGCTACTGCTATTATAATTGGGTTTGAAGATTCCCTGGCTAGGGCATGTGCACTGACAGAGGCATTTCTTGCTTCACCCACTGTTACTTTTTCTTTTTCGCATTCCTTGGCAACTGATAGTGCATGAATGAGTCGCTGGTCAATATTCTCGTCAATAAGTGATAATACGTGTTCTGAACATTCCCTTGCCCATCTAATTAATTGATGATGATGGTCTTT
>ASPA01000108.1 GCA_000405605.1 Atribacteria bacterium SCGC AAA255-G05 | reverse complement strand
AAGAAATATTAAAGGAACACAGGTCTTACCTGTTTCTAAAATAAATACCTATGACCTTATAAACCATGAAAAGATAATAATTACCAAAAAAGCTTTAAAGCAAATTGAGGAGGTGTTAATATAATGCCTTCAGATAGAGATATTATATTAGAACCGATAATTTCAGAGAAAAGCGTAAGACTAAAAGAAGAAAATAAATATGTATTTAAGGTAGATTGGAAAGTTAATTCTACTGAAATTGGAAAATCTATTGAAGAGAAATTTAAAACTAAAGTTGCAAAAGTAAATATTATGAAGATGCCAGGCAAAAAGAAGAGTCTAGGAAAATACTCTGGAAAGACGTCTCATTGGAAGAAAGCGATAGTTACCCTAAAAAAGGGTGAAAAAATTAAAGAATTAGAAAATATTTAGAGTTTAAAAAGATATTTAAGGATGGTGTGGATTAAAGTGGCAGAGATAAAAAAATTTAAACCTACTTCTCCTGGGAGAAGATTTATGACCATTTCGACCTTTGATGAAATAACTACTGATAAGCCAGAAAAATCTTTAACCGTAGGACTTAAAAAAAGAGGCGGAAGAAATAATCAAGGCAAACTAACGGTTAGGCATCAAGGCGGTGGGAGTAAAAGAAAGTATAGAATAATTGATTTTAGGAAACAAAAAGAGGGAATTCCGGCAAAGGTTTCTAGTATTGAATATGATCCAAATCGTTCAGCACGAATTGCTTTACTCAAATACTATGATGGAGAAAAGAAATACATTCTATGTCCAGCAAATTTAAAAGTAGGGGATGTAATTATATCCGGAAGAGATGCGGATATAAAGGTAGGAAACACAAAATCATTAAAAGATATCCCTACGGGTACTTTAATTCATAATATTGAATTAAAAGCAGGACAAGGCGGCAAATTAGTTCGTTCTGCTGGAACAGTAGCTCAACTTATGGCCAAAGAGGGAAAATATGCTCATGTTAGATTACCTTCTGGGGAAGTAAGGTTAATTCATTTGGAGTGTAAAGCCAGTATCGGGCAAATTGGTAACCTTATTCATGAAAATTTATCGTATGGTAAAGCAGGCAAAAGTAGATGGTTAGGGATAAGACCAACGGTTAGAGGGGTGGCTATGAATCCCGTTGATCATCCCATGGGTGGAGGAGAAGGAAAGAGTTCTGGAGGCAGACACCCCTGTTCTCCAACCGGTATACCGGCAAAGGGGTATAGGACCAGAAAAAAGAATAAACCTTCAGATAAATATATTGTAAAAAGAAGGACGAAAAAATAGTAAATAAGGGAGGTAGTTGTTTTAGATGTCTAGATCTTTAAAAAAGGGACCCTATATAGACGAAAAATTATTAAGTAAAATTAGAGAACTAAATCAGAAGAGAAAGAAAACTATAATTAAGACTTGGTCAAGAAGTTCAACGATTTTTCCTATAATGGTTGGACATACCATTGCTGTACATAATGGTAAAAGACATATTCCAGTATATATTACCGAAAACATGGTAGGCCATAAATTAGGGGAATTTTCTCCTACTAGAATTTTTAAGGGGCATAGCGCTCATACTGAAAGAACAACCTCGTTAAAGTAATAAATAATGTTAGGTAGTAAAATATTAAGAAAAGTTCTTTTAATTCCTTATAATAACTAAGTTAAAAAAGTTTTATTTAAATTTATGAAGATGACCAAACAATTAATATCTATTATTGCGGAAAAGCAAATAAATTAAATTAGGAGGAAAGAAATGAGTATAAAGGCAGTAGGTAAATATTTACCTATATCTGCTCGCAAAGGGAGGCAGGTTTTAGATATTATTCGGGGCAAGAATGCTGGTGAAGCTCTCTTAACCATGAAATTTCTTCCTAACCGTTCAGCTAAAATGGTATACAATGTCTTACACTCTGCGATTTATAACGCACAAAATAATAATGATATAAACGTAGAGGATTTATACATATCCGAAGCCTATGCTGATGAAGGACCTACAGTGAAAAGATTTAGACCTCGGGCTATGGGCAGAGCAAGCAAAATAAGAAAAAGAACTAGTCACATTACCATTATAGTTGATGATAAAGGGGAGGTGAAGTAATTGGGACAGAAAGTACATCCAAAAGGATTAAGAATTGGAATTATAAAGGATTGGGATGTTAAGTGGTTTGCAAAAAAGGGTTATGCAGAAAATATATATCAGGATTACAAAATAAGAAAATATATCAATAATCGTTTAAAGCATGCTGGAATTTCTTGTGTCGAAATTGAACGTATAGCTGATCGAGTGAGGTTAACTATTAATTGCGCAAGACCAGGTATTGTAATAGGCCGAAAAGGAGCGGAAGTTACTAAATTAAAAGAAGAGCTGTCTAAATTTGTAAAAAATGATTTACAGATAAAAATTATTGAAGTAAAAAAACCTGAATTAGACGCTAAGTTAGTTGCCGAGAGTATTGCTGAACAACTGGAAAAGAGAGGCTCTACTAAAAGAGCAATGAGACAGGCAACCAGCCGTTCTATAAGAATGGGCGCTGAAGGAATAAAAGTATCCTGTTCAGGCAGAATAGGTGGGGCTGAAATAGCAAGAACAGAATGGCACTTAGAAGGTAGGTTACCTCTCCATACTTTGCGAGCGGATATAGATTATGGTCTTGTCGAAGCTAATACAACTTATGGTAAAATTGGCGTTAAGGTGTGGATTTTCCGAGGAGAAATACTTCCAGTAAAAAACAAAGGGGTATCTAATCAGAAAGAAGCAGACAAGGTTTTAACTGACGAGAAGGTAGAAGAATCAAGTAGAGAAGGAGCACGGAAAGATGTTACAACCAGCTAGAACAAAATATCGGAAAACACATAGGGGAACCATTAAAGGGTGTGCCCATAAAGGAAATTTTATTGCTTTTGGAGATTTTGGCTTGCAGGCATTAGAGCCTCATTGGATAACCAGTGCCCAGATAGAAGCGGCACGGGTTGCTATTACTCATGCAATAAAAAGAGGTGGAAAAGTTTGGGTAAGAATGTTTCCTGATAAATCAGTGACTAAAAAACCGGCAGAAACCAGGATGGGTAAAGGAAAAGGAGCCCCCGACCATTGGGTGGCAGTAGTAAAACCTGGAAAGGTATTATTTGAATTAGGCGGAGTTGAACTAAGTTTAGCTAAAGAAGCGATGCGGTTAGCCGCCCATAAGTTACCCATAAAAACTCGTTTTCTTTCCAGAGACGAACAGGTGGTGGGATAAATGAAAGCAAGTGAATTAAGAGATTTATCATTAGAAGAATTACAAAAGAAACTGACTGATTTTAAAGACGAATTATTTAGTTTGAGATTTCAAGTTGTTACAGGACAATTAGGTAATTCTATGAGAATAAAAGAAGTAAGGCATAATATTGCCAGAGCAAAAACAATTTTAAGAGAAATTGAATTAGAAAAAAATAAATTAAATTAAGATAAAAAGGAGGGTTAAATGCTGTCCGGGGAAAAAATTAAAACAAAAATTGGAAAAGTTGTAAGTGACGGTATGGAAAAGAGCGTAGTGGTAAAAGTTGAATACCTGGTATCACATCCTCTTTACAAAAAAAGGATAAAAAAAACAAGTAAATTTATGGCACATGATGAAAAAGATATCTGTAATATCGGCGATAAAGTCAAAATTGCTGAAACTCGACCTTTAAGCAAAAGAAAAAGATGGAGAGTTACGGAAATATTAGAAAAAGCGAAATAAGAAAATTCAGATTAAATAGTGAATAGTATTTAGTAATAAAACGAAAAATGAAAAGCGCAAAATGTAAAACTATAACTCAAAATTAAAAATCAAAGAAAAAGTTTTGAGTTTTGAATTATGGTTTTTCGCTTTTGGCTTTAACTTTTTAGTTGTATATCGAGATTGCCGTGCTCCGAACGCGATACTCGATACGAATTACTATTCACTAACGACTATATACTAAATAATGATTAAGGAGAGAAGGTAGTTAAGATGATACAGATGCAAACGCGTTTATTTGTTGCGGATAATTCGGGTGCTAAAGAAATACAATGTATAAAAGTTTTAGGTGGTTCCCGTAGGAGATATGCTAGGATAGGAGACATTATTGTTGCCTCGGTTAAGGTTGCAGCAGTGGGAGGAACCTGCAAAAAAGGTGAAGTTGTTAAGGCGGTTATTGTAAGAACCAGGAAAGAACTTGGTCGATCAGATGGTTCTTATATTAGGTTTGACGATAATGCAGCAGTTGTTATTAGTAATCAGAATGAACCGGTTGGAACCAGAATATTTGGGCCAGTTGCTCGAGAGTTAAGAAATAAAAATTTTATGAAGATAATTTCACTAGCGCCTGAGGTAGTATAAAAAGGGAGGGATAGCAATTTGGTTAACGATAAGATTGGTTTTAAAAAAGGTGATAAAGTATTAATTATCATCGGAGAAGATAAAGGCAAAAAAGGAAAAATTGTTCGTATTTTCCCCAAGAAGATGCAAGCAATAGTTGAAGGTGTTAATTTTTTAAAGAAACACTCTAAACCTACCCAAAAATCTCCTCAAGGCGGAATAGTTAAGCAGGAA
>ASPA01000107.1 GCA_000405605.1 Atribacteria bacterium SCGC AAA255-G05 | reverse complement strand
AATTGATCGAGTAAAAATATTTTTATGTCCTGATTATCATTTTTTTTTGAATGGTCTAATTTTATTTTATCAATTATTGTATGAGTAGCAAAAATAATTATAATAATTATAATAACTCTAAGATTTTCTAAATAGGGGAAGGCAAAGAGGATGGAAAATATCAATACTATCAGGGTATGGAGTATCACTCCCCACTGGGTATTCATTTTTATTTTAAATATTTGACTGGTTTGCAGGGGGAAATCTGCGACTACGTGCGCTAATAGCAATCTATAAAATAGAAACATAGATATTAATTCTCCAATTCACCAATTGACCAATTAGCCGATTTGCCAATTCACCGATTATTTTAGTCTACAGACCCACCGGTCTTCCAATCTGCCAATCAAGTTGGTTAGCTAGTTGATCAGTTTATAAATTAATTGCGTAATATGTTAAAAATTAGTTATTTTTAAGTGTATCTCTGTAGGGGTCGGATTTATCCGACTCGTCTGTATTGCGGGTTCGATGAATCGAACCCCTACACTTTAAGACTCTAAATTTTTATCATAGACAAGCGAGAGGCCTGTCCTACAGGAAGAATGGAGATATACTCAATAGATTCATATTAATTTAATATTTCTCCAATTGGTGAATTGGGAAATTGGTGCATTACTGCATTGTATCACTTTGGCCAATTGCCAACTTCTTTTTTTATTTTATCTGTTTTTAGCCAGAAAGAAATAATAATTTTTTCCAAATTACGATGAAGGAATGTTCCTATAGAATCCTTTTTAACTATAGGAGTGACTAAAATGGTTAGGAGCTTTAATCTATTTCCTCCCCATATATCGGTAAATAACTGGTCTCCTATTACCACTGTTTCAGATTTTTTTGTATCCAAAATTTTAAGACCATTATTGAAGGCTACACTAAAGGGTTTAAAATATTTTGAGTGGTAAGGGACATCAAATATTTTCGCAAATTCTGCAACTCTTTTAGAATTAGTGTTGGAAACTATACATATTTTTAATCCTAATTTTTTTGCTTCATTAACCCAATCGATATTTTTTTGACTAACTTCTTTCTCCCCCCAGGCTATCAAAGTATTGTCCAGGTCTACAATGATGCCTTTTATCTTTTTAGTTTTTATCAACTTATTTAAATCTATATTACATATAGAATCTACATATACTTTTGGTCTTAATATTTCAAACAATTTTTCTCTCCTGTGCTTGATTGTTTGTATTTTGGCTTACATTCAGTTACCCAGTTATTTAGTTTATCAGTTGATATTAATTATCCAATTCACCTATTCACCAATTTCCCAATTAGTTAAGTTAGTTAGCTTATTTTCAGTGAATATTATTTCTTATCCGCTATCTATTATTTATTTACTAAATACTAAATACTAACGACTAAATACTGTTCACTATATACTAAATACTGTCTTTTAGGTTCGGGATTTTATTTTACTTACTATTATATCAATTGCAACGTCATTTAGTCCACCCTGGGGGATAACTATATCGGCATATCTTTTAGAGGGCTCAACAAATTGCAAGAACATTGGCTTTACAACGGTCAAATATTGTTCGATTACTGATTCCATTGACCGCCCCCTCTCCTTTGTATCCCTCACTAACCTTCGGATGAATCTTTCATCCTCATCTGCATCTACATAAATTTTTATATCCAATAAGTTTCTTATTTTTTCTTCTTCTAACACCAAAATACCTTCCAATATTATAATGTCACGGGGAAGTACTTTTTCTGTCTCTTTTTTTCGGGTATAATCCGTAAATGAATATATGGGTTTTTCAATTTCCTGCCCTTTAATTAATTTCTTTAAATGTTTTATCAACAGATCGCTATCAAAAGCTGAGGGATGATCAAAGTTTATTTTCTTTCTTTCTTCTAAAGGAAGATGGCTTAAATCTATGTAATATGCATCTTGTTGAATCACTACTACATTTACTCCTTTTAAACTTTCATAGACCCTGCGGGCTACTGTTGTTTTTCCCGAACCGGTTCCTCCCGCAATGCCTATTAATAATGGTTTCATAATCTCACTCCTTAAAAAGGGAAACAAAGGTGCCTGGCACCTTTGTTTACCTTTTTCGTTATTTTTTGTTTTTTAAATGTTCCTGATAGGTTTTGGAAAATATATGCCTGCCATTTTCCCCTAATACAAAATATAAATAATCTTCTTCCGCTGGTTCAAGGGCGGCTATAATTGAATCGAGACCGGGATTACAAATAGGACCGGGAGGAAGACTTTTATAAAGATAAGTGTTATAGGGAGATTCTATCTTTAAATCGTTTTCATCTAATATTTCTTTCGGTTCTCCTAAAATATACTGAATAGTGGCACATGATTGTAATTTCATTCCTGTTTTCAATCGATTATGAAAAACAGATGATACTTTACTTTTTTCCTCACTAAATTTAGCTTCTTTCTCAATAATTGAAGCAAGAATAATGATTTCATCCAGAGAAAATCCAATTACTTCAGCTTTATCTGTAAATTTATTTACTAAGGCAACTTGGTTAAAATTTGCTAACATTACTTTGACCATCTTTTCTGCTCCATATTTTTTGGGCACTTCGTAGGTGTCAGGGAATAGGTAACCTTCTGGGGTTTTTTCGCTATCTTTTACTAATTTTAAAAAAGATTCTTCCTCTGCGACCTCTTTTTTATCTAATAGTTCTGCAATTTGAGTAGAGGTATAGCCTTCCGGAATAGTTATTTTATATACTATTACTTCTCCCTTTACTAATTTATCCAGTATTTGTAGCATATTCATTGAGGGGTTGAGGTTATATTCACCGTATTTTAATTGGTCTTCTAACTTCATTAGTTTGATTAAAATTCTGAATGTATAATTATTTTTTCTAATTATTTCATTTTTTTCTAATATGTACACAATTTCTTTGGCGTTAGTTCCGGAGGGAATATTAACAACTTTTTGGGTCGTAGAATTTTCTTCCAAGGGGAAATACACAGAGGTAATAAATAGGATAGCGATCAATAAAATCAGAGAAAATATGAAAAATAATTTACCAATAAAGTTCATTTTTTTATCTCTTTATTCATCATCCTTCTATCCAAAAAAGACTGTAGAATTATTACTGCTGACATTTTATCAATAATTTTTTTTCTTTTTTTTCTACTTCGGTTAGTTTCAATTAAAAATTTTTCAGCTTTGCTTGTGCTTAATCTTTCATCTTCCAACTCTACGGGCAGCTGGAAAGATGGTTTAAGCTTTTCCGCAAAGGATATAGCCTTTTGGGCTTGCTTACCTATAGAGCCGTTCATGTTTTTGGGAAAACCCAAAACTATTTTTTCTACTCCGTATTTATCGATAATTTCTTTTATATTTTTTAAATCTTCTATTTCGTTAATTGAATTAATTGTAGGCAGCCCCTGGGCGGTAATTCCCAATTCATCACTTATTGAAATTCCGATTCTTTTTTCGCCTAAATCTATTCCTAAAATTCGCAAAATGAATTAATTCTCCAATTTACCAATTAGCCAATTCACCAATTGACCGATCGATTGAATTACCAATAAACTGAATTTAAATTTGTATTGTAGGGGCACAATGAATTGTGCCCTCTCTATCTCTTTATATTACCGTTTACTGTAGGGGCACGATGCATCGTGCCCCTACATTCCGCATGTGTCATTGAGGAAGTGAAACGACCGAAGCAATCTCAACGGGATTGCCACGCTCCCTATGGTCGCAATGACATTTCTGTTTTTTTATTCTGACTTCTGAATTCTATCTTCTTTACTCGATACTGGATACTTGATACTGTTTAAATAATTTCGTATACTTTTTCTAAGGCCTGGTTTAGCTTGTCTGCTTTTTGTCCTCCGGCCTGGGCCATTGTTTTCGTTCCACCGCCTTTTCCACCAACTATAGGGGCAATATCCTTTATAATATTTCCTGCATTGTAACCTTTTTCTGCTAAATCATCGGTAACCATCGCCAATAACGCAACTTTACCATTATCTAATTCTGTTCCCAATACTACTATGCCAGATTTTATTTTATCTTTAATCAAGTCTCCCCAATTCCTTAAGTCATCATTATCTTCTGCTTCAACTTTGAGAGATATAATATTTACTCCTTTAATTACCTTCTTTTTCAAGAGTAATTTATCAACTTCATAATGGGCTAACTTATTACGAAGAATTTTAATTTTCTTTTTCATATTATTAACATCATCTATTAGCTGATTAATCTTTAGTGGTATTTCAGAAGCTGTGGTTTGTAATTTATCCGAAACTTCTTTGATAATATTTTCTTTTTCTTTAATATATTTTAATGCTTTATCACCGGTTACTGCCTCAATCCTTCTTAAGCCGCTTCCTATACCTTCTTCATTTAATATTTTGAACAGACCGATGTTGGAAGTAGAATTTAGATGAGTTCCTCCGCATAATTCTAAACTGAATTCTCCGATTTTTACCACTCTTACCTCTTCGCCATATTTTTCACCAAAGAGAGCTATCGCTCCCATTTCTTTTGCTTTATCAAAAGTACTGATCTTCGTTTCTACCTTTAACTCATCCAATATTTTTTCGTTTACTAAATTTTCTATTTTTTCTAATTCTTGCATAGTTAAAGGAGCAAAATGGTTAAAATCAAAACGAAGATGATGATTGTTTACTGCAGAGCCGGATTGTTTAACATGATCACCCAATACATCTCGAAGTGCTCCATG
>ASPA01000106.1 GCA_000405605.1 Atribacteria bacterium SCGC AAA255-G05 | reverse complement strand
AAAAGAATCAGTTTGCCCGCAACTAAATGGCGTCCACCAACGCTAAAACAAAATGAAAGGATAGTCCTTGGAACGGTGGCATTTTATGCTTCTCAATACTATCCAGAATTACTTGATTCCTTAGATTTAAGCTATTATCTACATCTTATTGAAAATGAGAAATTAAAATAATTGAAACTAATTAAAGAAAATAAGAATTTCAATTAAAAATATAGACCGAGGTTAACCAAATGGTAAAAAAAGAACGGTTAGGTAGTGATCCTTTTAAAGAATCTTCTTTGAATTGGATTCAGGATACCCGGGAAGAAAAAAAAGGTCCTAAAGAGTTAAAAATGCAAAAGCCTAAAGAAGAGCTTAAACCTCAAAACAATTTGGCGTCAAAACGTTTAAGCGTTAAAACGCTAAAACGCTTAAACGTTTTAGCGTCAGATAAAAATAAAATCAAAAAAACAGAGCCTAAAAAAAGACATACTATTTATTTGTCTTCCAGCCAATCAAAGAAGTTAAAAATTTATGCTGCCGAAAACAATATGCAGTTAAGCGAAATTGTAGAAAAACTAATCAGTGAAAAAATATGACATTTTGACGTTTTAGTGTTTTGACGTTAAAGCGTCAAAGAGTTTAAACGTTTTAACGCTAAAGCGTTTTGACGTCTACTTATATTTAACAGATAGGAGGAGAGAAAATGCCTTTAGAAATTAGCGGAATTAAATTATATAGTGTGGGTGAAATTGCAGAGATGTTGAAAAGTACTAAACCTACTATGCGGGCTTATTTTAGAGAAGGTAAATTAATGGGCCGGAAAATCTCCGGTAAATGGTATATCACAGAAGATAATCTTAAAAAATATCTGAGTGAGGATTATTCGGTCCCGGTTAAATAACTTATTTACATGCTTCATATAAATAATTATTATTTGGAAGGAAGTATAGTAATATGAAAATTAAGTGTCCGGCGTGCGGTTTTAATAATGAAGGGGGTGCTAAATTTTGTAGTAATTGCAACGAGCCATTGGTTAAGCCTAAAATTTCTATTAATAAAGAAAATACTAATATAAAAAGGATACTTAGAAAAGAAAGGTTAAGGATGAATAAAAAACAAATGGTAATTTTGGCAATTTTTGTACCAATTTTACTTTTCTTTATTGCCTTAACTGTTGCGTATTATACAAGTGTTAAAATTGTTATTACTCCAAGCTATAGCACTCTTGTTACAACAAGCCCCAATATGAAGCCAGAAGTGGCTAAAGTAATTAAATTATTTGAAGACGCGGCTGGCTACCCTGGATGGCAACCTGGCGATCCTTCTCATAAATATTATCCCGCTGTTACTCATAAATATTATAATCCTTACGACTGGCAAAAAACTTGGTATGTGTGGCTTTTATTTTTAACTTTTTGTTGTTTTTTTGAATATAAACTATTTGAAGATAAAGAAATAATTTCTAATAAAAAGAATAAAGAATTAAAATAAATTGATTAAATTTTATAATATTGGGCTTTTATAATTTATATAAATAAATTTAAGAAACATCGTGTTTGGAATTAAGAAACATCGTGTTTGGAATTAAGAAACATCGTGTTTGGAATTAAGAAACATCGTGTTTGGAATTAAGAAACATCGTGTTTGGAATTAAGAAAAATGCTTGTTGTCCTTTATTTATAAGGATTTGCTGGAACATACAATATTAATAATATATACAATAACAACAACAGAGAAATGTTGTTGTTATTTAAAATATTTAAAAGGGAAAGAAATGAAAGAATTTAAAGATATCACTATAAAAAGTAATAACGAAATTGATCTAACAAAGATAATAAATTCCGAAGTAAATTTATTAGTATTTCCATTTTTTTCTCTCTCCACAAAAGGACTTAAAAATAAAACGACAACCATTTATCATGAAATAATTAAAAAGGGGAACCAAGAAATTAATCTTTTATGGAAAGTTTCTTCCACTTCTGAATATGGTTATCCAGGACCATTTGATAGAAAAGTACAACAGGCTATTTCTGAAATTTTATCAGAAATATTAAAAAAAGAAGGGGAGATAAAAAATCCTATTCCTTTAGGTTCTTTATATAATTTATGTAAGAGAATGAATATAAGTTATAGCGGGGCAGAATACAGGAAAATTAAAGAGGCTTTTAAAAGAATTAAAACTACTTCTATTGAGTCTAAAGGAACCTTCTACAGCAAAGATAAAAAACAATGGATTGAAGATATTTTTAGCCTTTATGATAGGGTGATTTTTAAAGGAGAAAAGATATCTGATAACGAAATATCTGATAATAATTATTTATTTTTAGGGAGCTGGTATCTCCAAAACCTAAATTCTTTTTACATAAAACCTATTGATTATAATTACCTACAAAGCCTCAAAAGTAAAATAGCTTCCAGACTTTATGAAATTTTAGGGGTGAAGTTCTACGGTTTAAGAAATAAGAGAGAAAAATTTATCTGCTACCGGTATTCTAAATTATGCCAGCTTCTTCCGGTAACTCCCCATGAGTATATTTCTTTAGCTAAACAACAATTAGACCCGGGAAATAATGAACTTAGAGATACTGGTTTTATTTCAAAATTTGACTGGAGCGAAAACGGAAACAAGGATTGGCTTATATATTATTGGCCAGGAGAAAGAGCTAAAGAAGAAATGAAAAAGGGAAAAACAAAGAGCATTAATAATCGGACAGGAGAGTATCTACCGGAACCAAAAAGGGAAGTAAAAATATTTTCTGAAGAGCAGGTTGATTTAGTTAATAAGTTATTAGAATTAAATGTTTCTAAAATAACCGCTGAAAATCTAATAAAAAATAATGATCAGGGGTTAATAGAAAAATGGATTGAGGCAATTAGTTATTCTAATGCTGGCGATAAAGCGGCTTATATAGTGAAGGCAATAAGAGAAAATTGGCAATTCCCGGAGGAATATTTGAAGGGAAAAAGAGAGGAACAACTGAAAGAAGAAGAGGGAAAAAGAGAGGTTATTAAAATAAAGCGGCAAGAAGAGGAAAATAAAAAAAGGCAGGAAGAGATTAAAAAGGCAGAACAAATTTATAATTCCCTTGAACCTTCACAACAGGAAGAAATAAGGACAGAAACAGAAAATAGGATACCGGAGTTTTGGAAAGAAAAGCTTAATAAGGTAAGAGCTAAAGGAACAACTTCAAAATTACTTGAGGGCGTCCTGGAAGAAAAGAGAAGAGAAATAATAAAAGAGTGGATTAAATCCGGAAGGATTAAAGTGTGACAGAGCCCCTCCCTTGTCACACCTTTGAATTATTTTTAGGGAAAAGAAGGATTTTAAAATTATTTGTAGTATATATAATATATTGAGCGCGAAAGCATTTATCTAAAAAATATTTTTGATTTTGTAATAATGTATTTTTAATACTATTTCCTAATTATAGTAGGAAGGAACCTTCAGGTAAAAAAGACCAAAGTTTACCGGAAATAAAATTAAGGAATCGGAATTAATAGTAGAAAATCTAGGAAGGAAAACATTATGCCCAAAAATCAAGAAGCAGAAACTTAAGAATATAAATTAAGGCCAGATACAATTATAGTGGCAGGCTCTGCTAGATTACCCGAGAAAATTAGAGGAAAAGATGCTTTTGGTTACTTCTCTATATATCTTGAAGTGGACCCTGTTAATTCTGAGATTGTAGATATTTCCAGCACATTGATGCCTTCTTTAGGAGAAAAGATTATTCATGACACACTTTTGGGGTGTGAAATTAAAGAAGGGGTTCAATCTGCTATACAACAATTAGAAAAAAGGTTTTATAGTGTAACAAAAAGAGCGATGATAGCTGCTCTTGAAGATGCCTATAAATGGTATGGTAAATATTTAAAAGAGAATAAATAATATTTTATTTAAGCTGCACTATTCATTAATGCATGATAGCCTCATGTATTGGGCGTGAATTGGATACCAGCGAGAACTAAATATGCCTTAGAGTCTTATTTAGTTTGATAAATAAAAGGGATAATAACCCGGCTGGTTATTCGTGTATTGGATAGCAAGCCGGGTTATTTTATTTTTAAAAATAATTGAGACAATATTTGCTTATTTATAGGTAGCATGTTGGGATACTCCACGTGTTTGCCCGAAATAACATAGAGGATGACCCTTCTCCTTCTGGTAATTAGATAAAAGCTCTTTCCAATTTAACTTAGGGGCCTTTTGGGGAGGAACTTTAAATGGTGGTTCTGGATCAACAAAGAAGTTACGGTAATTAGGGTGTTTCTCGTTAAAATAATTATAGGTATAGTCTAAATGGAATATAGGGGGCAATTTTGGGCATCACAAAATTAGGTAATGAACAAAATAAAGCCAAAGAGAAAGATTTAGAATATGGAAAACAGAATTATATTAAATATCTGTTAGATTACTCACCGGATTTTCAAATAATCCTGGATGGTGAAGGAAAAATTATCAGAGCGAATCAGGCTTTTGAAAAAATGATTGGAAAAAAGAAGGGGAAATTAATTGGTAGTTTTATTTATGAATTCATACCCGAAGAAATAATAAAAAAATTAAGAGGTCAAAATATAAAGAAAAAAAGAGTAGAGAATATAGAAATAAATGTAAGTAGGCCAGGTAGAGAACCTTTGCTTTGTGACTTCTCGGGTGTGGTATTCACTAGTAAAGAAGGAGAGACTATTATTTATCTAAGCGGTAGGGATATGACTGAAAGAAGAAAATTACAACAAAATCTTATGGAGTTAAACGGAAGCTTAGAGAAAAAAGTAATAAAAAAAACCAAAGAATTAAGAAAAGTTCAATTCCAGCTTATGCAATCGGAAAAATTATCTATCATCGGAGAATTGGTGACCAGTGTAGCCCATGAGGTTAGGAATCCTTTAGCTAC
>ASPA01000105.1 GCA_000405605.1 Atribacteria bacterium SCGC AAA255-G05 | reverse complement strand
AGTTCATTTAGTCGTTAGTGAATAGTGAATAGTCGTTAATATATATTTAGGGTAGAGCGTACTGCGTATGTATTAGGCCCCTAATTCTTTTTTAAAACTTGAAACACATAACTTACAACTTATATCTTTAATTGGGCAATTGGTAAATTGGTTAATTGGTTAATTTAATAAACTATATACTCGATACTCGATACTAATTTATTTAACCGACAAATTCCCTAAAAACAGTGTCGGCCAGAAAAATACCCTTCCTGGTTAATTTTATCCTATTATCATCTCTTTGCAATAATCCCAAATTAACTAATTTTTTAATCTGTTTATGGAAAGTATTATTGATATCAACTTTAAATCTTGTTATGAATTTTTTATAAATTACCCCATCTTTGGTCCTTAAACCTAAAATTATAGTTTCTATCATTCTTTTTCGTAAAGATAATTTTTCACCATCTTCTATGGGGGATTTACCACTCGTTACTTCTTTAATATACCTTGCCGGTTCTTCATAATTCATATATCGATATCCTCTTATAAATGAATATGCTCCCGCTCCTACCCCCAAATATGGCTTATTCTGCCAATAAATTAGATTATGCTCCGATCTATTATGAGGGCGTGCAAAATTTGATATCTCATAGTGCTCAAAACCATTCTCTTCTAAATAATTTATTGCCCAGTTAAACATATCGTATTCTTCATCTTCAGTAGGCAATTTTAATTTCCCTCTTTTATATTCCTTGTAATATTCTGTTCCTGGTTTTATAGTCAGGTTGTATAGGGATAAGTGGTCTGATTTTAAGGACACAGCTTTTTTTAAGGTAACTTGAAGGTCTTCTGTAGTTTGGTCCGGTAAGGCAAACATTATATCTATATTGATATTCTTAAATCCTGCCTCCCGGGCTAAATAATATGAATCAATAATCTCTTGCGTATTGTGTATTCTGCCTAATTTTTTTAAAAACATATTATTAAAACTCTGTGCTCCTAAACTTAACCTGTTTATTCCCGAATCGATTAGTAACTTTATTTTTTCACCGTCTACCGTTCCTGGATTTGCTTCTATAGTTATCTCCGCATCTTTTTCTACCATAAAATTTTCTTTACAAAATTCTAATATATTAAAAATTTGAGTTCCCGATAAAATAGTGGGGGTACCGCCGCCCAAGTAAATAGTCTTTATATTACTCTTTTTTAATTTTTGAGAATAAGCGGCTATCTCCTGATGTAAAGCGGAAATGTAGGAAGAAATCTTATTATCTTCTTTCAACTGGTAAGAATTAAAGTCACAGTAAGGACATTTTGATATACAATAAGGAAAATGTAGATATAGCCCTAGTTCCATTAGTCATCCCCTAATCAATTTTTAATATTCCTAAAAATGCTTCCTGTGGAATTTCCACCTTTCCTATCTTCTTCATTCTCTTTTTCCCGGCTTTTTGTTTTTCTAACAACTTTCTTTTACGGGTGATGTCTCCTCCGTAACATTTAGCAGTTACATCTTTCTTTAGTGCTTTGATAGTTTCTCGAGCAATAATCTTTCCCTCAATTGTCGCTTGTAGTGGAACTTCATACATCTGACGAGGTATAATTCCTTTTAATTTTTCCACTATTTTTCTTGCCCGTGTATACGCCTTATCTTTATGTATAATGAAAGATAGAGCATCCACTAACTGATGATTAACCAGTATATCGACTTTGGCTAATTCGGAGGACTGATATTCTATAAGTTCGTAATCAAGGGAGGCATATCCACTGCTTATCGATTTCAATTTATCATAGAAATCTATAATGATTTCATTTAAGGGCAGATGATAATCTAATCTTAAAATTTCTTCGTCGATATATTCCATATTTTTGAAACTTCCTCTTCTTTCCTGAACTAAATCCATAATTCCGCCAATACACTTACTGGGAGTTATAATATTTACTTTTACATATGGTTCTTCAATTTTTTCAATTTCATTTTTTGGAGGGAAAGAGACAGGGTTACTTATTTTTAATATTTCCCCATTTTTTTTAGTTACCTGGTACATTACGCTCGGGGTAGTGGCGATTAAATTTATGTCGTATTCCCTTTCTAATCTTTCCTGAATAATTTCCATATGCAGTAACCCTAAAAATCCACATCGGAAACCAAACCCCAAAGCTTCTGAGGTTTCGTCTTCACTAAAAAGAGAGGAATCGTTTAATTTAAGCTTATCCAATGCAGCCTTAAGGTTTTCATATTCCTTATTATCAACAGGATAGATACTGCAAAAAACCAAAGGGGTAACCTTTTTATATCCGGGAAGGCCCACTCGGGAGGGGTTGGAAGCATCGATAATAGTATCACCTACATGAGTATCTTTAATATTTTTAAACCCGGCTATTATGTATCCCACTTCCCCGGCAGTAAGTTTTTTTATGGGCTGCATTTTAGGACGAAAAATGCCTATTTCTACAACTTCATAGCTTATATTATTGGACATAGTTTGAATAATCATGCCTGGTTTTATAATCCCATCTACTACTTTAACATAGACAATTGTTCCTTTATATGGATTGTAGATCGAGTCAAATATAAGTGCTCTTAAGGGCAAACTCGAACTTCCTTTTGGTGGTGGAATTTTATTTACTATTGCTTCTAAAATATCAGAAGTTCCTATTCCTTCTTTGGCACTCGCTAAAATTATTTCCTCTCCTTTTATTTCTGAAATATTCTGCAATTCTTTGGTAACTCTATCCGGGTTTGCTGTAGTAAGATCAATTTTATTAATTATTGGAATTATTTTCAAATTACTTTTTAGTGCTAAATTAATATTAGCTATGGTTTGTGCTTGTACTCCTTGGGATGCATCAACGATCAATAAAGCACCCTCACATGCCGCAAGACTACGAGATACTTCATAGGAAAAGTCAACATGTCCGGGGGTATCAATTAAATTTAAAATGTATTCCTTACCATCTTTGGAGTGATAATATAATCTTACTGCTTTTGATTTAATAGTTATTCCCTTTTCTCTTTCTAAATCCATATTGTCCAATATCTGTTCTTTTTTTTCTCTCTCGGAAATTGTTCCGGTAAATTCCAGCAATCTATCAGCTATGGTTGATTTTCCGTGATCAATATGAGCGATTATAGAAAAATTCCTGATATTTTCAATGTTGCAATGATAATCTTTTAGCATTGTTTAATTCTTACTCCTTAAGATTGTTTTTATAGTTTGCCTTAAATTTCTAACTTCTTTTACGTCCAGTATATAACTAATAATAAAATATACCAAACCTCCACTAAAAATAGAGGCAATTACTTGAATAAGCTGATTATATTTATTGTTCAAATCTAATACACTACCAAAATAATTATTAACTAAAACACAGATTATTCCTAAGAATATTGAAGATACAATAATTTTTACCAGAAATGATAATTGAGATTTTAATTCAAAGTCCCCAATTTTATCCTGTAAAACTTTTAATAATATAATCAGATTTAGTATAGCGGCTACTGATGTAGCTAACGCTAAACCGGAATGAGCTAAATATCTAACTAAAATTAAATCTAAAGCAATATTTATAAATACTATGTAGATTCCGATCTTTACCGGAGTTTTGGTATCTTTTAAAGCATAAAAAGACATTGTTATCAAACGAACGCAGGCATAGGCAAACAGGCCAATAGAATAATACAATAAGGCACTTGCAGTCATATTGGTTGCCACTCTGCTGAATATACCATGTTCGTATATTAAACGAATCAATGAATCCTTTAGCACCATTAATCCCACAGCCGACGGAATAGTGAGAAATAATAATATTTTTAAACCAAATAGTAAGGATTTTTTAAATTCAGCGATATCATTTTTTGCCGTCTGTTTTGCAAGTGTAGGAAAGATAGCAATAGATATAGCAATCCCAAATGCCCCCAGGGGAAATTGTACTAATCTGTTAGAATAATATAAGGCTGAAATACTTCCATCAATTAAAGTAGAAGCAATTGTCCTATCCACTACGACATTAATCTGAGTAATAGCCAAACCTATCATGGCTGGCACTAATAATTTTAATAATTTTTTTACTCCCGGATCACTAAAATCCACTACGAAGCTATATTTTATCTTTTTTCTTATCAATACCGGGGTTTGTATTAACGCCTGACCTATTCCTCCCAAAATTACTCCCCAGGCTATGGCAAATATACCATATTTATAACTTAAAGTAAGAGCAAAAACAATAACAGAAATATTTAACATAGCCGGCGCTAAGGCAGGCACTAAAAAATGATTATAAGAATTCAATATGCCCATAAATAAAGCAGCAACTGCTACGAAACCTATATAAGGGAATATGATTCTGGTTAAGTTTACCGCTAATTCATATTTATATATGTTGCTTTTAAAGCCGATAGCAATTATATTAATTAGCAAAGGAGCTCCCCAAACACCTAAAATTACCACAATTATTAAAATTATAATTAATATATTTAAAACATTGCTGGCGAAATATTCAGCTTTTTTTCTATCATGATTAGTTAAATACTCTGCAAAAATAGGTATGAAAGCTGAGTTTAAGGCACCCTCCCCTAAAAAACTCCTCAATAAATTAGGAATCATGAAAGCAATAAAAAAAGCATCGGTTTCAATCCCTGCTCCGAATCTATTGGAAATCACTATTTCTCTACCCAAACCTAATATTCTACAAAATATAGTAGCAATAATTACTATTCCTGCGTATTTAGCAATTTTATATTTTGTTTCCATTTTCTTTTTTGCTTCCTGTTTTTTATTTTCTTAG
>ASPA01000104.1 GCA_000405605.1 Atribacteria bacterium SCGC AAA255-G05 | reverse complement strand
ATTAATCATTCTTTATTTAAAGAATGATTGTGAATGTTTACCAAGACTTTTATTTATAAATACATGTTGCTGAAAAATAGAAAAATCAAAAAAAAATTAAAAGGAGAACAAAAATGAACAAATTAAATCAAATCCCATCATACCAAAAAGGAATGCCTTATAAGCCAATTTATGAGACCGATTTCCTAGATGAATTGACGGCCAATTGGGGTGAAGAGTGGGGGATTCACTCTGCTTTTGGAAAAATCAAAAAGATTATGGTTTATCGACCGGGAGAAGAACAGAAAGATCCTTTAATTGCTAAGGATTATCAGCTTTTTAATTTACCAGAAGGTCCTACAGATTTAGCTAAACTACAAGAACAGCATGATAATCTTGTCGCTGTCTTAAAAGCAGAAGGGATTGATGTAGTGTATTTAGAACCAAAATCTCCACTCATTGGCACTTTTGGCATCCCACTTCGTTCTGCAATGTACTGCCGAGAAGCTATTATGGTAAAAGGTGGGGTCGTCATTTCTAGATCAGCTGCTGCATATAAGAAAGGTTTGGAAGTATTTCAAGCCAAAAGATTAATGGAGCTTGGTTGCCCAATTTTACATACTATTCATGGAAAAGGAGTCTTTGAAACCAGCAATATGGTCTGGATTGATGATCATAGTGTCATTCTTGCAACAGGCATGAGAGGGAACATAGAAGGTCGAGATCAGGTAGAACAGATCTTAAGAGGCTTAGGTGTTGATGATATTCATTATGCATGTCTACCGGGATTTTTAACTAAAAGAACAAAGCAAGTTGGTGCAACTTCAGGCATGTTCCATTTAGATATGTGTTTTGGTATGGCTAATTCTAAGGTTGCTGTTTTATGGCCTGGAGGTGTAGATTATGATACGGTTAAATGGCTTCAAAAAGATAAAGGAGTAGATATTATCGAGCTATCCGATGATGAACTACAATTGTGCGCCCCAAATATTTTAGTAGTTTCCCCTAATAGAGTTATAGTTCCAGCTTTTAATTTGAATATGAGCAAAGAATTAAGAAAAAGAGGAGTTGAAGTCATTGAAGTAGATCTTTCTGAATTTGCTAAAGGCGGAGGAGGCCCAACCTGTATGACTTTAACTCTTATAAGAGAATAATTGCAAAAAGTTATATAAAATTTTAATAGAATTAGGATTTAGATAAAAAAAATCGAATTTTCTGTGGAATTCAGATGATTCTACAGATAATTCAAATTATTTTAAGGCATGCAAAATATCATTTTATTAATTAGGAGGGATAGATTTGAAAAAATTATTAACCGGAAATGAGGCAATTGCCGAAGGCGCAATTGAATCAGGAGTGGAAGTTGTAAGTGGTTATCCGGGGACTCCTTCTACAGAGGTAATACTGACTTTGCTACCTCGAAAAAAAGAATTAGGGATTCACGTAGAATGGAGTGTAAACGAGAAGGTTGCTTTTGAAATTGCTGCCGGCGCTGCCTGGGCAGGCAAGAGAGCCCTGGTTACTATGAAAATGTCAGGAGTTAATGTAGCTGCCGATTCTTTATGTTCAATTGCTTATAGTGGATGTAGAGGTGGATTTGTTATTTTTACAGCTGATGATCCAGGAGCAAGTGCAGGAATGCCGGAAGAAGATTCTCGATATTATGCGAAATTAATGATAGTTCCCATGCTTGATCCAGGGTCACAACAGGAATGTCTGGATTATGTAAAAGTAGCTTTCGATATTTCCGAAAAGATTGGTGGACCGGTCTTTTTAAGATCGACTACCGATACCTCTCATCTTGCCTCTGATGTGGTGTTGGGTGAGAAATTAGATATAAAAAGAGAAGCTCATTTTGAGCGCGATATTATTAAATACACCAAAGCAGGAGCAGTCCGTTGTATGGCACAGCATCAAGATACGCTTGATAGATTAGAAAAGGCATCCGAAATTGCCGATAATTATATTACAGAATCTGGCATAAAAGTAAACGAAATTCATATAGAAAAGGATAACAGGTGTGGAGTAATTTATGCAGGTGCAGTACAGGGAAATTTTAAGGAAATTTTAAAGAGATATAATCTGAAACTTTCTTGGTTAAAGATTGGTCTGGTACATCCCTTACCTGAAGAGAGAATAAAGAAATTTCTGGAAACCGTGGATAGAATGCTCATTTTAGAAGAATCAGAGCCTCTAATAGAAACAGAAGTGATGAGATTTGCCTTTTTAATGAATAAAAAAATAAAAATTCTGGGGAAATTTGATAAAACATTATCATTAATAGGAAATTATTCTTTTAAAGATATTAAAAAAGGTTTAGAAGCTCTTTTAAATAAAAAGCTTGGAAGGAAAGGTAATCTTAAAATTATTGAAAGAGCAGAAAAATTAGAAGTTAAGCGTCCTATTTCTTTTTGTGTAGGGTGTCCTCATCGGGGAACTTATTATGCTATAAATAATGCGATTAAAAATTTAAAATATAAGAAAAATGAAATTATTATTACCGGGGATATTGGTTGTACAATATTGGGAATGAACAAGCCTTTTGAGAGCTGTTGGACGGAAGTGGCTATGGGAGCAAGTATTGGTTTAGCTCAGGGATTTAAATGGGCGGGAATTAAAAAACCGGTGATAGCAACTATCGGAGATTCTACTTTTTTCCATGCCGGCATTCCTCCTCTTATTAATGCAGTCTACCAGAAGGTCCCCTTAACGATAATTATTTTAGATAATGGATGGACTGCCATGACCGGTTTTGAAGAAAATCCCGGGACTATCCCTTTAAAAGAGACTAATAATACTAGGGTAGATATCGAAAAAGTATGCCGGGGCTGTGGAATAGAAGAGTTAAATGTAATTGACCCTTACCAGGTAGAAGAATCAGTAGAGAAGATTATGAGGTCAATTAAATATCCGGGAGTATCGGTGGTAATTTCTCGTCAAGAATGCGCTCTGCAAGCAAAGAGGAGAAAAGTAAAGTTACCTAAATTTAGAGTTGATGTTGATAAATGTACTGGTTGTCGGATATGTTTAAACCAATTAGCCTGCCCGGCTATGGTATTTCATCCTAAAACTGATAATCAACACCTAAGCCTCTTAAGATCTGTTCTACCTGATCTCGACCTTCTATGTTCCCTCTCATGCCTGTTGCAAGAATGACACTATGATCATCAATCCAGACCATATTGCTGGTTTCAAAGACTCCTTTTCCATGAATAGTATGTAAAATTGGGCAACCAAGCTCCATTAATCTTTTGGCTTGAAATACTTCCAAACCTTTCTTATATGCAGCAGCTGATCTAGAAATGACGACCCCACCTTTTACCATAATAGCTTCTCGGCAGTACATTGCAGAACGAAGTGGGATGCCAAAAGTGCCAATGAGTGGAGATTTTGGTTCTAAATACACTACATCAATCCCTTCTGCTTTTAAGACAGCGACAAGATTATCATGCTGTTCTTGTAGTTTAGCTAAATCTGTAGGACCTTCTGGTAAATTAAAAAGCTGATAATCCTTAGCAATTAAAGGATCTTTCTGTTCTTCTCCCGGTCGATAAACCATAATCTTTTTGATTTTTCCAAAAGCAGAGTGAATCCCCCACTCTTCACCCCAATTGGCCGTCAATTCATCTAGGAAATCGGTCTCATAAATTGGCTTATAAGGCATTCCTTTTTGGTATGATGGGATTTGATTTAATTTGTTCATTTTTGTTCTCCTTTTAATTTTTTTTTGATTTTTCTATTTTTCAGCAACATGTATTTATAAATAAAAGTCTTGGTAAACATTCACAATCATTCTTTAAATAAAGAATGATTAATTATCTACTTAAAGTGATTATCATAAATATTTTTCTTAAATAACACTAATCTATTATTGAATTTTTCTTTTTTATTGACATAGCGCTATACTACCTCTTCTGCTCTACTAATCCATTAAATACCTTTTACTCAATACAAAAGACATTCAATAGGACTCGCTTTTTATCAAACAGTTGTTGATATTGATAAGCTGTCAATTCCTACCTTTAAAACATACAAACACTGACTCTACTATAACATTCTGCTCTTTTGGCTCAACTTATATCTTATTTTTCAAGAATCAAGAATTTATCACTCCACAGATAGCTTGAATGAATTTTTGATTCTCGTAGGCAGATCCAATAGTCACTCGAATAAAAGTTGGACAGCCATACATTTTTCCTGATCGGATAATCACTCCTTTTTGTAATAATTCTTTAAAAATAACTTCACTATCTTCTTTTACGTCAACAAAAATAAAATTCGTTTCAGTAGGAAGATAGAAAAGCCTTAATTTCTTTAATTCATTGTATAAATATTTTTTACCTTCTTGATTTAAGCTCATAACTTTTCTACGATGTTTCTCATCATCTAAAGAAGCTAAGGCTGCTACTTGAGCTAACCGATTGGTAGTAAAGGGATTCACTACTCGATTTAAATAACCAATTAACTCTGGTTTGGCTATGCCATAACCTATTCGGACCCCTGCGATTCCCGCTATTTTAGAGAAAGTACGTATAACAATTACATTTTTCCCCTCTAAGACATAAGACAAGCCATTAGGATAATTTTCATCTTCAACATAATCATAATAAGCTTCGTCAAAGACTATAACTACATCCTCAGGAACTTGTTTTATAAATCTATCCACTGCTTCCTTATCAACGATTGTCCCGGTTGGATTATTGGGATTACAGATGAAAATAATTTTAGTTTTTTCATTTATTTTTTGGGCAATTTTTTCTAAATCAAAACGAAAATCTTTAAGTTTAATGAGAATTAATTTCCCTCCCATAATTTTAGTTATAGTTTCATAAGCAGGAAAAGTAATTTCTCCGGTAATTACTTCATCACCATCATTAATAAAAGCCATCCCTATAAGATCAATAACATTATCTGCACCATTACCAACAAT
>ASPA01000103.1 GCA_000405605.1 Atribacteria bacterium SCGC AAA255-G05 | reverse complement strand
AAAAATATTTAAAGAGTATCTTCGATATTGCCAAAAACTATCTTCTATTTTATTTCTACAACTGCTCCAACCGCTTCTAATTTTTCTTTTATTCCTTCGGCCTCTTTTTTGTCTACATGTTCTTTTACTGTGTTCGGCGCACCATCCACTAAGTCTTTAGATTCTTTTAAACCTAAAGCAGTGATTGTTCTTATTTCTTTTATTACTTTAATCTTATTTGGTCCTATTTCTTTTAACACTACTTCAAAATCGGTCTTTTCTTCTTTGACCTCGTCTGATGCAGCTGCACCGCCAGCATTACCAGGTATGGCAACTGGCATAGCAGCAGTTACTCCGAATTTTTCCTCTAAAGCTTTAACTAAATCAGCTAATTCTAATACGGTCATCTTTTCTACCTTTTCTAATATTTCCACTGATGCACTCATTTCAGGTTTAGATTGCTTTTCCTCATTAACTTTTTTAGCTTTTTTAGTATCTACTTCTTTTTTTTCAGAAACTTCTTTTTTTTCTACCATTTATTTCACCTCCTCCCGATATATTACCGTATTGCGTATTGCGAAAAATTCTATCTTTTTATATCGCATATACAATAAGCAATATACTAATTTTTAGCATAAAAATTTACGATGCTTTTTCTTTTTGTCTTTTTACAGCTTCCAGAGTAAAAATCAATCCTCTTAACGGCCATTGCAAGATAAATGCTAAAGAATAAAGCGGAGATTTTACTCCATTAATCATTTGGGCAATAAGGACATCTTTTGAAGGCAAAGAAGCTATTTCCATAATTTTCTCCGGACTAAAAACTCTTCCGTCTATCAGACCAGATTTAAACTTTAATTCAAGCTTATTTTTTTTAAAATACTCTTTTAGTAATCTAGCCGGGGCGACTCCATCATCACTACAGAAAACCATTGCGGTACAACCGATTAGATCTTTGGTCAGATCTTCTACGTTCAACTCTTCGCTGGCTTTTTCCAATAAAGTATTTTTTACTACTTTAAATTCCACCTTCTCGTCTTTTAATTCATTTCTAAGGCTGTTAATCTGAGCTACATTCATTCCCTGATAATCGGTTAAAACTACTCCAGTGGATTCTTTTAATTTTGCTATCAAATCCTGGAGTATCTCTTTTTTAGAATCTTTACTTAAAGCCAAAACTTATCCTCCTTTCTAACTCTATTAGATATTTTGCTCAATAAAAAACCTTCCCTTAGATCAATCTATAAGGAAGGTGAAACTAGTGTAAGTTTATTCACTTTTGTTCTCACCTCGGCAGGAAGATATTAATATCAATTAAGTTATCTTTTAACAACTCCTGCTGTCTAAGGTATATCTAAATTTACAAGTATTATATTTTTTCTTTATATTTTTACTAAGTCTATATTTTTTGTTTTTCTATCCAAGCATCTATTTTTTGGGAATCTATGTGAACCCCTGGTCCCATAGTAGATGAAATAGCGATGCTGCTTATGTATCTTCCTTTAGCGGCTGATGGTTTAGCTTTAATAATAGCGCCGACAAAGGTAATAAAATTTTCTAATAACTTTTCTTTATCAAAATTTGTTTTTCCTAAGGGTGCGTGGACTATGCCAAATTTATCCGCCCGGTATTCTACTTTACCTGCTTTCACTGCTTCTACGGTATTTTTAATATCAAAAGTAACAGTTCCAACTTTAGGGTTAGGCATTAGACCTCGGGGACCCAATACCTTGCCTAATTTCCCCACTATTTTCATCATATCTGGGGTCGCTATAGTGGCATCAAAATCGGTCCATCCTTTTTGTATCTTTTCAGCTAAATCTTCTGCTCCTACAAAATCAGCCCCAGCTTCTTCTGCCTCTTTTGCTTTCTCTCCCTCGGCAAAAACAACAACTTTCACTTTTTTGCCTGTGCCATGAGGTAAATCTACCGCTCCTCTTACCTGTTCCTCTGAACGACGAGTATCGATACCTAATTTAATCGCAATATCAATAGATTCTTCAAAATTCGCCCAGTGAAGTTTTTTAACTAAATCTAAAGCTTCTTCCGGTTCGCAAAACTTCTCTTTTTGATAATTTTTAATGGCCTCTAAATATTTTTTACCTCTTTTTTTACTCATCTTTTTCCTCCTTGTGGTATTATTGGATTTTATCCTTCCACATAAGTTTAAAATTAATTATTATTCTCTATCTCTATTCCCATACTTCTGGCAGTGCCTTCAACTATTTTCATAGCACTTTCTAAATCATTAGCATTTAAATCAGGCATTTTACGTTTAGCAATCTCTTCAACTTTTGCCCGAGATATCTTTGCCACTTTTTCTTTATTGGGAATTCCTGATCCTTTTTCTATTCCTGCTGCTTCTTTCAATAAAAAGGCAACTGGAGGCTTTTTGCAAATAAAAGTAAAAGACCTATCCTCATATGCATTTATAATTACGGGTATTACAGTTCCAACATCTTGTCTTGTTTTCTCGTTAAAAGCCTTACAAAATTCCATAATGTTTAAACCATGCTGACCTAAAGCCGGGCCTACCGGTGGTGCGGGATTAGCATTACCAGCTGGTATCTGTAATTTTATTACGGAAACTATTTTTTTTGCCATTAAATTCCTCCTATAACTAGTCGTTAGTTTAAATACAGTTTTTTAATTTTTATTTATCGGTTTACAATTTTTAGTTATAAACTCATATCTCAAAAAATATCCTCTTATATCGTATCGATTATCGCGTAAAATTCAAAACCTATCTTAAAATTGCTTGGGCATCCAGAATTCAGGAGTCAGGGTTCTGGTTTTTAAATTCCTATTTTTTTACGAGATAGGGGGTACGAATATAGTTTTGCATTTTGCGCTTTTCGTTTTTCGCTATTAATATTTCTCTACGTCATTAAAACCTAACTCAACGGATGTCTCTCGACCAAAAATTGATAGAAAAACTTTCATTTTATTTTTTTCGTAATCTACTTCTTTAACTTTTCCCGTATACCCGGTAAATGGACCAATGATAATTCTAATATTTTCACCTACTTCGACATCTAATTTAGGTACTTTCTCGCCCTTCCCCATCTGTTTTAATATATTATCTATTTCTATTTCTTTTAAAGGTACCGGTTTTCCCCCTGAACCTACAAAACGAGTAACTCCGGGGGTATTCCTTACTGCTTGCCAGGAATTATTATCCAATATCATTTCTATAACTACATATCCTGGAAATACTTTTTTTTTGCACATATTTTCTTTTGCCAGATTTTACCTCTAAGACTTTTTCAGTAGGTATTAATACTTGGAAAATCTGATTCTCCATTCCCATGGATTTAATTCTTTGTTCTAAATTTATTTTTACTTTGTTTTCGTATCCGGAATAAGTATGAACTACATACCATTTTTTTTTATTTGAAGTCATCGTAACCAATTAATTCTCTTCCTTTTTACCACAAAATAGCAAATATTTATTGTGTATTATTTCATAAACAAAGTTAGTGCTTTAGTAAAAAATATATCGACTAGCCCAATAAAAATGGAGGCAATAATTATAGTAGAAATAACTACTATTGTGCTGTTTTTGAGATCTTTTTTGGTAGGCCAGATAACTTTTTTTAATTCAGCCATAGCTTCTTTTATAAAAACGTTTATTTTATTGAAAATATTTTTTTGTTTCATTTTGTTCCCAATGTAATTTTTATTTTTTTCTATTGTAATAAAAAATGGCAGGCCCGGCAGGATTTGAACCTGCAACCCCCGGATTTGGAGTCCAGTGCTCTGCCGTTGGAGCTACGGACCTTAACAATTTTTAAATAAAACTCTTAAACTAAAATTATTTTATTTCCTTGTGTAAGGTATGAGTTTTACAAAATTTACAGTACTTTTTAAGTTCTATTCTTTCTGGAGTATTTTGCTTATTTTTGTATTGATCATAATTTCTATTTTTACACTCATTACAAGCTAAAACTATTCTTTGTCTCATTAAAAATTTCTCCTAATAAAAGATAAAATCGCACAAGCCTAAATCTACCATACTTTATACTCAGTGTCAAGAAATTATTCGTATCTTGTATATCGTCGTTCGTATATCGTATTTCGTATTTCGTTAGAGAAACAAATTTTAGATATTCAAATTTTTAATATCCTTAATTGTTTGCTTCTTTACGATATACGATATACGATATACTACATACTATTCTATTATTTCACTTACCACTCCGGCACTGATGGTGCGTCCTCCTTCTCGGATAGCAAAACGGAGCTGTTTTTCCATGGCGATAGGAGTAATCAGTTCACCGGTAACAGTTATCCTATCCCCGGGCATAACCATCTCTACCCCTTCGGGGAGAGTGATTGTACCGGTTACGTCAGTAGTCCTGAANTAGAACTGAGGACGATAACCGCTGAAGATAGGAGTATGTCTGCCTCCTTCTTCTTTGGTTAAGACGTAGATCTCACCCTTAAACTTGGTATGAGGGGTGATGCTACCTGGGATGGCTACTACCTGGCCTCTTTTTACATCATCTTTATCTATTCCTCTAAGAAGAAGACCGATATTGTCTCCAGCTTCGGCCTGATCCATGGTCTTACGGAACATCTCTACTCCGGTGACTACAGTCTTACGCACCTTGGGGGCAAGTCCCACTATCTCAGCCGGATCTCCTACCTTGACCAGTCCTCTTTCTAATCTACCGGTAGCCACAGTCCCTCTACCGGTGATAGAAAAGACGTCTTCCACTGATAAGAGGAAGGGTTTATCCATATCCCGTTTGGGAGTAGGAATATAATTATCTATGGCATCTAATAATTCGACAATGGCCTTAAAGGCAGGATCATTGGCATCTGTAGCCTGCATTGCCTTTAGAGCCGAGCCCTTGATTACCGGAATATCATCTCCGGGGAACTCATATTCACTTAAAAGATCCCTTATTTCCATCTCTACCAGTTCAATCAGTTCAGGGTCATCTACCATATCTACCTTGTTCAGGAAGACTACGATATAGGGGACTCCTACCTGGCGGGCCAGAAGAATATGTTCTCTGGTTTGAGGCATGGGGCCATCGGCAGCAGA
>ASPA01000102.1 GCA_000405605.1 Atribacteria bacterium SCGC AAA255-G05 | reverse complement strand
AAGGGGTAGAGGAGATGTTTGATTTATGCCGGGGTCTTATTCATTACCCGAAAGTCAAGGGGAATAAGATCGGCGTGATTACCAATTCAGGGGGACCTGCGGTATTGACTACGGATAAATTAGAAGAATTAGGATTAGAAGTCCCTGAACCATCCGAAAGTTTAAAGAATGTATTAAAAGAAATTCTTCCTCCCCATGTCTCTTTGGGAAATCCTTTCGACCTTTTAGCTTATGGGAGTGCAGAAACCTTCGCTTCAACATGCGAGGTCATTGCCCCCGAATATGATACGGTAATTGCTATTTTTGTTCCTACTGCTTCTATGGATTCTACGGTAATTGCCCGGGCTTTAGGAAAAGCAAAAGAGGAAATAAAAAAACCTATATTTGCCAGTTTTATGGCCGGCAGATTAGTAAAAGAAGCGAAAAGAGAATTAAAAAAATATAGAATTCCCAATTACGAAACCGGAGAAAGATGTGCTAAAGTAATTCAAAAGATATATTTACAATCTTTGAAAAATTAACAAGCTTTTAAAAATAATAAACAATCTTATAAAAATTATTGACTCAAAAATTTATTTTAAATATAATGAAACAAAATATAATAAAACTAGCAAATTTTACTAAAAAAAGTGGGGGGTGATACATTATTTAAATTAGTAATTTAGTATCAAAAAAATTTTAAAATGAGGAGGTAGGAAAAAAATGTTGTGTAGGCGTTTTAGTTTACGTTTTATTGTGAGTATTTTAATTATTGTTTTGGCGAGCTTATTAATATTTAATTTTATGGTTTTAGCGGAAAAGTTACCTGAAAAAATCGTAATTGGCTGTCTTGAACCTCTTACCGGTGCACATGCAATTTTTGGTGCGGAAGCAAAAATTGGTATGGAACTTGCTGTTCAGCATATTAATGAATCTGGTGGAATTCAATCATTAGGTGGTATTCCTCTGGAATTAGTGGCTGAAGATGTAGGTGAAAATGCGATGAGTGCTCGTCTGGCAGCTGAGAGTCTGATAAGCAAACACCATCCGGTAGCTGTTTTAGGTCTATACATTAGTCGATTAACTACAGCAGCATCGGAGATTACTGAAAGGGAAAAAGTAATTCTGGTAGCTGATGCTTTGGTAGATAATGTAACAGAGATGGGGCGTCAATATCTGTTTAGACCTGCTCCTAAAGCAAGTATGCAGGGCAGATCTGCTGTCGAATTTGTTTTGGAAGCTGCTGAAAAATCTGGAGTCTCTGTAGAAAAAATTGCTATCCTAAATGAAGATTCTTCTTTTGGAAGAAGCAATGCGATAGGTGCTGTACAAGCGGCTTTAGATAATGGGCTTACTATTGTCTATCAAAAGGAATACCCTTATGATATTACCGATGCTTCATCCATTGTTCATGGAATTGCTGCAGCTAAAGCAGATTTTGTAATTACCTGTCCATATTTTATGGATGGAATTATATTCGCCAAAGCCTTTAAAGAATTAAATAAAATTCCAAAATTTATTGCTGGTATGGGTGCATGTGGATTTACAGATCCTGAATCCATAGAAGCATTAGGTGAAGCATCTGAGTATTATAGCAATACTTACAGTTACAACCCAGCTAAAAATACACCACAAAACCTCAAATTTGTTAAAGAATACACTGCCAAGATTGGACACATACCTACTGAAGCCGCTGGGATGAATTATTACGGAATGTGGATTTTAAAAGAGGCGCTTGAGCTTTCCGGTAAACTTTCTCCCAAGGACCCGCTTAATTCAGACAATTTGCGAAAAGCGTTTTTAGAGCTTGACTTAACTTCTGGTCCTGCAGTAGAAACTTTTCCGGTAAATCATATTGCTTTCGACGGAAAAGGAGATAATCCTTCTGCCAGAGCCACGATTATGCAGGTTATTAAAGGTGAGCCCAAAGTTGTATGGCCCTTTGATGAAGCTGAAGCTGAGTTTGTTTTCCCCAGGTTAGATGCTACCTATTAATTTTCAATAGTTACTGGGATTCAAACTGTTTTTTCGGTAGGATATAAAAGTATCAAAGCGGTATTTGCTACGAAATATAAATAAGCTTCAAAAAACTTTGCCTGGCTAATAATTTTCTAATTTTATTTAGCCAGGCAAAGATGTATATTAGATTAAAGGTAAATGAAGTAAGGGAAGGAATTAAGTGTAAAACATGGAAGTAATTATTCAAAGTCTTTTTGACGGAGTATTGATGGGTTGCATATATGCCCTGATAGCCCTAGGATTATCACTTATATTTGGGGTAATGAATGTGGTGAACTTTGCACATGGAAATTTCGTAATGCTTTCCATGTACTTCTCTTTTTGGGTTGCTTCATTATGGGGAATTGATGCAGTCTTAACCCCTCTAATTACTTTTCCTCTATTATTTGCAATTGGAATGTTGGTCTATTACGGAATAATTGATCGTACACTAAAAGAACACTATACTATACAAATAGCTGTAACAGTTGGTTTAATGACTTTTTTAGGTGCCATTACTCAATTAGCATGGAAGGCACAGCCTCGTGCGCTTTCTTATTCTTTTATTCAAGGTAGTATCCAACTTGGAGGATATACTATTGCTCTTTCACGATTAATCTCGGCTGCAATAAGCTTAATTATTATTATAGGTATATCTTTTTTCTTAAGTAAGACTTGGCCGGGGCGGACAATAAGGGCAACTTCTGACGATTATGATGCAGCTTCTCTTATGGGAGTTGATTTTCGAAAGACTTATGCTCTTGCCTTTGGATTGGGCTCAAGTCTAACTGCCATATCTGGTGGTTTGTTAATGACCTTTCAACAAGTAGATCCAACCATGGGGTTACGCTTCGGGTTGCTTAGCTGGTGCATTCTTGCACTTGCTGGGTTAGGTTCGATACCTGGATTATTAATTTCCGGTTTAATTATAGGAATAGGTGAATCACTGGCTATGTCTTTTTGGGATCCCAGGGCTAGATCTTTGGTAATATATCTTATATTTATTCTAGTTCTTTGGTTGCGACCCAGAGGCCTTTTTGGGAGGAAATAATGAATCACAAAAAAAATCATAATTTAGAGAATTTATTATTATTATTTTTTTTAATTATTGCTTTATTTGTACCTTTAATATTTGGTTCAAACCAATACAATATACTTTTAGTTACCACCGTACTAATATATGGAGTAATGGCTACCTCTTGGAATATTATTGGTGGTTTAGCCGGCCAAGTTGACTTAGCTTCTTTTGCTTATCTGGGATTAGGCGCTTTCACCTCTGGCACTTTACTTATCCGCTTTGATCTTACTCCCTGGATTGGAATGATTCTCGGAGGTTTGGTAGCAGTTGCTTTTGCTTTATTAATTGGGATTCCTTTGTTTCGTTTCCGAATAAAAGAAGTGTGGTATGCTTTAACTACCTGCGCTCTGGTGGAAATACTTAAAGTAGTTTTTAATATGTGGGAAGAAATAGGCGGACCAGTAGAAAGATACCTGCCTTATTTTAGTGGTTCAGTCTACCGGGAAATTTATTTGGGGACTGCCATATCCTCTTCTGGCACAGGAAGGGCCTTTGTTACTGTAAATAGCCTTCCCTTCGTATTTTATTTTCTGCCATTTGTAAAGAGAGGCAAACCAACCGGCTACACAACCAAGATAAGGATAAGCTTGAATATTATGACCACCAATCTCTACCCATACCTGACAATGAGCTGCAGTTAAAGTTCCGTCTTTTTTAACCCCTACTTTTAAACGGGTCTTTAAGGGATAACTTGAATGGTCGTACATATCTTCTTCTCGGGAAGTTACTAATTTCACCGGTTTTTTTGCTTTCAAAGCTAAAGCTACACAAATAGGGGTTATTGAATTCATTTGAATACTTGAACCGAAAGAACCTCCCAGGGTAATTCTCTTAACATTTATTTTACTAAGTGAAATGTTAAAAATATTCCCTAAGAGTATGCGTACATTATGTATCCCCTGGGTAGTAGTCCAGAGAGTTATTCCTCCATCTGCTTCCGGTTTACATACTGCAGATTTAGTCTCCAGCTGCATATGGTAAACTCTTTTTATATTAAATGTTTCATCTACAATTATATCCGCTTCTTTAAATCCTTCTTCTACATCACCCACTATAATATTTCGCTCACAGGCAAGATTATTTTTTACATCTACTTTTTCTTCTCCTAAATATACATGGTCATATATCGCAGGAGCTTTTGAATCCATAGCATCATCAAGGGTTACCACTGGTTCCCATTTCTTGCCCCACTCTACTTTTATCTTTTTTAAAGCAGCAAAAGCCTTCTCTTCTGTTTCCGCTGCACAAGCAGCAATGGCCTCTCCAACATGTCGAACTTTATCTTTAGGTAAAACTGTCCTGTCACGATAGGTTTTATCGGGAATACTTACTATTCGTTCATTATATAAAGTGTCCGGCACATCGTCCGGACCGATACAGATAGCTCCCATTTTCTCTGCTTCGGTGTAATCGATTTTTTTAATCTCAGCATGGGAATAGGAGCTTCGTAAAACTACCGCATATAGTTGACCGGGAATATTTACATCACAAGAATAAACTTCTTCACCGGTTACTTTACCAATATTTTTAATATCAAACCTTTTACCGATAACGTCAAACTGCTTTTTCTCCAACAAAACCACCCCCTTTTTGATAATAGATAATATTTTATTTACTAATTTTTCTCTTCTTATAAAATCATTCGAGCATCTACTACTTGCAGACCCTTTTCAAATACAAAGATGGGATTTAGGTCTATTTCGTTAATTTCAGGATTCTCCGTAGTAAGTTTAGAAATCTTCATTAAAACTTCCCTTATTGCTTTAATGTCTTTGGGACCTTCTCCCCTTACCCCTTTCAAAATTTCATACCCTTTTATCTCGGTAATCATTTCCCTGGCATCTATTTCATCCAAGGGAATAATCCGAAAAGAAATATCCTTTAACACTTCTACAAATATCCCCCCTAATCCAAACATTGCCACCGGACCAAAATGAGGGTCTTTCATCATCCCTATAATAATCTCTGTTCCTTGAGGAACCATAGTATAGGCTATTACTCCTGAAATCCTTGCCTTTTTTTTATATTTCTTAGCCTGAAAGATAATTTCCTTATAAGCTAATCTGGCTTCCGTTTCATCTTTAATATTTAATTTTACTCCTCCTGCATCTGTTTTATGGATGATGTCAGGAGAGACAATTTTCATCACTATAGGGAAATTTATCTCTTTGGCCAATCCGGTAATTTCATCTTCACTCTTTATTAAT
>ASPA01000101.1 GCA_000405605.1 Atribacteria bacterium SCGC AAA255-G05 | reverse complement strand
CAATGTATTATTATATATTGAGTCTTATGTATTATATTCGGTGTATTACAACATAACGAAAATGAAAAACTAAAGAAGCAAGAACAGAACTTAAAATTTAAAATTTACAGAAAAAGTTTTGGGTTTTGAATTATGGTTTTTTCTTTTAACTTTTAATTTTTTACTATACGCTAAACGCTGTACGCTATACGCTAGCTTTATTCAATAATGATTTAAGGAGGGAAAAATGAAAATAGCTGTTTATCCAGGTAGTTTTGATCCTGTTACTAATGGCCATCTAAACATCATTGAAAGAACCACAAAAATTATTGATAAATTAATAGTAGCAGTAGCAGTCGATTCTAAAAAATCAACTTTGTTTTCAGCCCAAGAAAGAACAGATATGATAAAAGAGGTCACCAAGAATTTGGAAAATGTTGAAGTACTATCATTTTCCGGTTTGTTAACTGATTTTGTGAGAAAAAATAAAGCAAACATTATAATCAGGGGGATGAGAGCTATCTCTGATTTTGAACATGAATCCCAATTGGCTTTAATGAATAAAAGACTTGCTCCGGAAATTGAAACAATTTTTATGGTTACTTGTTCCAGGTATTCCTACTTAAATTCCAGTATAGTTAAAGAAATAGCAAGTTTAAATGGCAACATATCCCAGTTGGTCCCGAAAATTGTAGAGAAAAAATTAAATACATTATTTATTAATAAAAAAGCTTAACAAATCAATTCCATCGTTTTTTTATAGAAAATATTTATTATTAAATCGGAGTAAAAATCTACCTTTAGAATAAAGAGAAACAATGTACTATTTTAAAAAATATTTTTTAATTATTATAATCACAGTTTTAATCTTATTTAATCTAATCCCTACTTCCTATTTCCTGGTAATTCCGGGGCAGGCCATCAACCTTAGTGAAAATATTAGGGTAGAAAACGGCGAAAAAGACGCTAAAGGCCAATTTCTACTCACCTCAACCGCCATAATAAAAGCAAATTTATTATTATATATTTATGGTTTTTTTGATCCCAATATTGATTTAAAAAACAGGGATGAAGAAATATTATTGAACGTGGATCAAAAAGATTATATTAATATAATGGAAAAATTAATGCAGGAAAGCCAAACGATTTCTAAACTTGTAGCTCTAAGGAAAGCAGGATATTCTCCGGAAATATCAGGAGGAGGAATATTGATTAACGGAATATTGGATAACAGTTCGGTAAAAAATAAATTATTAACGGGTGACGTGATTACAAAAATTGATGAGCAACCGATTCATACTTTGGAAGAATTTTCAGAAATTATCAGAAGTTATAGTTCAAGTCAAATGGTTAGAATTACTTTTTTAAGAGATAATAGTACTTATTCAACATCAATTTCTCTTATTGAACTTCCTGGTGCTAATGATAAAACAGAAAGAATAGGGATAGGTGTCTATGCTGATACTAAAGATCTTCAATGCAGGTTCCCTTTAGAAATAGAAATAAATTTAGAAAAAATAAAAGGGCCTTCTGCTGGTTTGATGATTGCCTTAGAAATATTGAATCAATTAACCGAAAATGATCTAAGCAGTAGTTTGTTGGTTGCCGGAACCGGTAATTTAAGTATGGATGGGAGAATAACCGAAGTAGATGGAATTAAACAAAAAATAATATCTGCAAAAAAACATAAAGCTGATGTATTTTTAGTCCCTCAAAAAAATTATCCAGAAGCTCTTAAATTCAGTCATGGTATTAGAATCATTCCGGTTGATAATTTTGATGATGCAATAATGAAATTAATAAAATTATAAAGATGAAAAATTATTATGAATGATAAGAAATAATTTAGTCTTTTTTTATTACTATTTTGTGAGTAAAATCAAGTCTAGCCACTCTATCTTCTGCTTTTTCATTAGCAAGAACATATATATCATTAGCAAGAATGTCATGATCGAGCATCTTAATTAATCTATTTCGAACATTGTTATTTTCCCCAGAGATTGTTTGCCTTAAATAATTTGATAATTTACTGATTAATGGTGTAGAAGAACTTTTTTTAATGGTTCTTAATAGAGTTTTACCTTTCTTAGAGAATCCCAAAACCCTTGCATATAAAGGTCCGCATTTATTAAATGTTTTTACATCTTTTTTAGAGAGGTTCATCATAAGGTGTAGGATTATACGCTGAATTTTAGTACGGGTGTATCTCCTGGTTTTAATTGAATTAATTAATTGCTCAATGGTAGAGGATTTTAAAGATGCTTTCTTTATCCTATTTTCCAATCCCTCGGTTACTCCCTGAACACGAGAAATATCTTCCAATGACATCCTTCTTAGGGTAGCAATAATATATTGCCGGAAAGAGTCGGAAGTGATAGGGCCCCTGCCTTCTCTTAATTCATTCTCTAATATAGGAAATCCTGATTGAGGAATGGTTGATTTTATTTTATCATTTAGTATAAAAGGGTCGGTTTTAGGGGAGCCCAAGCTATCTAGTATTTCATTTCTAATAGAGGTGGCACTGGAAATTTTACCTTTAATATTCTTTTGATGATAACCTGCTCCTATTCTTTTTATGGCTATAGGTTTGATTTTGCTCTTTAAATTTATTAGATGTTTTAAATATTCTAAAGCTAAAATATTATTGGGGTATTTTAGTAATTTACTTAGCTCCAAAGGTGATATTTTTTCTAAACCGTCTATTCCGAATATCCTATGATATTCACATAAGGCCTGGGCTCTTGCTCTTGGAAATTCGTATCCGTTTTTACTATTATGTACTATTAGTTCTTTATATTTCTGTGGTTCAATATGCAAAAAATTACTTACAGAGTAAAGGGTATCAAGATTATCAGTTTCACAGCCAAAACATAGATAATCTATAATCTGAAGTGAATCAAGTAATTTGACTGCTCCGAAGGCAAAGCCGTTTGCATCCTGAGTAGAAAATACAAAAGGTAGCTCAATTGTCAGATCAACGCCGGCATTTAGTGCCATCTTTGTTCGGGCCCATTTATTTATAATTGCCGGTTCTCCTCTCTGCAAAAAGTTTCCGCTCATGACTGCCACTACATAATCTGCCCCGGTTATTTCTTTTGCTTTAAAAAGATGGTAAAGATGGCCATTGTGAAAAGGATTATATTCAGTAATTATTCCCAATATTTTCATAAGATTTCTCGATTTAAAAAATATTTTATGTTATAATTATACAAAATTTGCAATAAAATTGATAGTAATATTTTCGTATATAGTATTGCGTATATCGTATTGCGTAAGAAAATAAAAAGAAAGATGTCAAGGGAAAGAAGTTAGAATAAATATTTATTAGAAGGAGAAGATAAATGAAACTTTCACAACTTATTCGAGAAAAAGCCAAAAAAAATCCTAAAATCATTGTGCTTCCGGAGGGAGAAGAGCCGCGAATGATTAAAGCGGCAGAAACTATTATCAATGAAGGTATTGCCAGTTTAATACTTTTAGGGAGAGAAGAAAGTATTAAATCTAAAGCCCGGGAATTGGGGGTAGAATTACCAGACGAAATAGAAATAATAAATCCCAAGGATTCTAAAAAACTGAAAGAATATGCAGAATCTTATTATCAACTTCGTAAAAATAAAGGAATGAGCTCAGACGAAGCTTATCAACTATTGGAAAATCCTCTTTATTTTGGTGCATTAATGGTCTATCATGATGATTCAGATGGTTTGGTTGCCGGTTCTATTAATGCCACAGGAGACGTTTTTAGACCAGCTTTGCAGACTATAAAAACAGCTCCCGGTATAAATATTGTTTCCAGTTCATTCGTTATGGTGGTACCTGATTGTCCTTATGGAGAAAAAGGAATCATAGTTTTTGCTGATTGTGCTTTAAATCCGGAACCCAATGCCGAACAACTTGCCGATGTTGCCATTGCCAGCGCGGCAACCGGAAAAGCACTGGTTGGCTTTGAACCAAGAGTGGCAATGTTATCTTTTTCCACCAAGGGGAGCGGCAAGCATCCTTTAATTGATAAAGTAATCGAGGCTACTAAAATTGCCAAAGAAAAAAAGCCGGAGTTACTTATTGATGGAGAACTTCAGGCTGATGCTGCATTGATTCCCTCAATCGGCGAGCGAAAAGCTCCGAATAGTAAAATAGCGGGAAAAGCTAATGTCCTGATATTCCCTGATTTAAATTCTGGAAACATTGCTTATAAATTAGTAGAAAGATTAGCTAAAGCTGAGGCTATAGGTCCAATCTCTCAGGGGATGAGAAAACCGATTAATGACCTTTCCCGCGGCTGCAGTGCTGAAGACATAGTTAATGTGGTAGCTATTACCGTATTACAAGCCGGCGCAGTATAAATATATAAAATTAGCGGATAGCGTTTAGCGTATCGAGTAAAAAGATTGAAGTCAGAAGCCAGAAAAAATTATAACACTTACCGACTAAATAATTCTTAACGAGATATGATTCACGAAATACGAGATACGAATTACGCTATCGACTAATTTAATTGGTCAATTGGTAAATTATCTAAATTATTACAATATAAATAAGTAAATAAGTTAGCAAGTTTATAGTAAAAAGAAGAAAATTAGAAAGGGGAAAACTATGATTATATTATCTTTCAACTGCGGTAGCTCCTCAGAAGCGGTAAAATATAATTTTATATCTGCCTTCGGTAAAATTACCGAACCTATATCTCTGCCTTCCATTACAATATTCCCTTTTTCAGCTAATTTTCTCTGCAGATAAATTAACTGTTTTCTAATTTTGGGTAGTCTGGCTATCTGAGAAACATTTCGATCAATTTTGGGATTTCGTATTTCCTCAGTTACATCTTCTCCATCAACAAAGATGGGGTAATAATCTTTCAGGCTATTAGTATTCTCTCTTTCTATTATTATACAGGTATTTGAAACAAGATCGGAAATCATATTTTCATCGTTTTTGTTAATATTATTTTTTAAAACTTTCCAGGTTATTGCCCGGTAAATTGCTCCTGTGTCAATATATAAAAAGCCTAATTCACGGGCAACTAATTTACCCATAGTACTTTTACCCACGGCAGCCGGTCCATCTATAGCGATTATTAAACCATTTTTTTTCATAAAATTATCAATTCTCCAATTAATTAATACACTAATTCTCCGATTGGCCAATTCACCGATTTACCGATTAAATTAGTCGTTAGTATTAAATACGCGTTTTTAGTTTTCAGTTCTCGGTTATCAGTTGTCAGTCTATTATATTTTCTGTCATTGCTAAATCTAATTTATCAGAATGTTTCTGTTTTTTTATTCTGAATTCTGGCTTCTTTACTAAATACTATATACTCGATACTCGATACTATATACTGCTAAACAATTTTTTTCAGACTTTTAATTTCTTCTT
>ASPA01000100.1 GCA_000405605.1 Atribacteria bacterium SCGC AAA255-G05 | reverse complement strand
TTTTTCTTTGATTTCTTACTAAATACTATATACTAACGACTAACGACTACTCACTAACGACTAATTCAGAGGAGAGAAAATAAGTGGTTCAGACTAAGATAATAATTAAAGGTGCGCGAGAACATAACTTAAAAAATATTAATTTGGAGATACCCAGAAACAAATTAATTGTAATTACCGGGTTGAGCGGTTCAGGTAAATCTTCTTTAGCTTTTGATACGATTTATGCAGAAGGTCAGAGAAGATATATTGAATCCCTATCTTCTTATGCTCGTCAATTTATGGAAAGAATGAAAAAACCTGACGTGGATTATATTGAAGGATTATCACCGGCGATTTCCATTGATCAGAGAAAAGCAAGTAAGAATCCTCGCTCCACAGTTGGCACTGTAACGGAAATTTATGATTATTTACGGTTACTTTTTGCCCGGATTGGAATACCTCATTGCCCGCAGTGCGGTAGACAGATTAGCAAGCAGACGGTCGAGCAGATGGTTGATCAAATTTTAAATTTGTCCCCGGAAACAAAAATACAAGTTTTAGCCCCAATAATTCGCTTCAAAAAAGGTGAACACAAACAAATATTAGAAGATATTCAAAAAAAAGGATTTGTCAGAGTGAGAGTTGATGGAAACACTTTCGAAATAGAAGAGGATATAAAAATCGATAGGTATAAAAATCATAATATAGAAGTTGTAGTAGACAGATTGTTAGTAAATCCTGAAATAAAAACTCGTTTGGCTGGTTCTATTGAGACTGCCTTAAGTTTAAGTGAAGGAATAGTAGTAATTGATATAGAAGGCGGTAAAGAAAAGATATTTAGTGAGCATTTTTCTTGTCCCAGTTGCGGAATTAATTTACCGGAAATTGCTCCACGAATTTTCTCTTTTAATAGTCCTTATGGAGCTTGCCCTGATTGTAGTGGTTTAGGCTTCAAAATGGAATTTGATCCGGAATTAATTGTGCCGGATAAGAATAAATCTATACTGCAGGGTGTCTTAATTCCCTGGGGAGAGGTTAAAGGAAAATATTTATATCACCTATTAAAAGGTCTAGCCGATTTTTATGGTTTTAGTCTTGACACTCCCTTTGTTGAATTGAAGCCTAAATTTAAGAAGATTATATTATATGGCTCAGGAGAAATAAAGATACCCTTTAAATATCAGAATGATGAACAAACTACCTACTGGAGTCATGAAAATGCTTTTGAAGGTGTAGTTAATAATTTAAAAAGAAGATATCGAGAAACTAAATCAGAATATATTCGCACAGAGATACAAAAGTTTATGAATATTGGACCATGTCCCTCTTGTGATGGTAAAAGACTTCGTCCGGAAAGCTTAAATGTTACTATTGATGGTTTATCTATAGCGGATATTGCTGAGAAATCTATCAAATGGAATTATAATTTTTTTGAAAATTTAAGATTAACCGAAAGGGAAATGGTAATCGCTGGACAGATATTGAAAGAAATAAAGAATAGACTAAGCTTTTTAACTAATGTAGGATTAGATTATTTAACTTTATCTCGTTCGTCTTCTACTTTAGCTGGAGGAGAGAACCAGAGGATTCGTTTAGCTACCCAGATTGGCTCAAGCTTAACCGGAGTACTTTATATCTTAGATGAACCGAGCATTGGTCTACATCAAAAAGATAATTTTAAACTTTTGCAGACTCTTATAAAGCTGAGAGATTTAGGGAATACGGTGATAGTAATTGAACATGATGAAGCTACAATGAGAATTGCAGATTACATTGTAGATCTTGGACCTGGAGCGGGGGTGCACGGTGGATATTTAGTAGCGAAGGGCAGTATTAAAGATATCATAAAAAATCAGAAGTCTATTACTGGAAAATATCTGAGTCGATTCAGCAAAATTGATATCCCCTCCAAAAGAAGAAAGGGTAATGGAAAATATTTAAAGATTTACGGAGCCCGCCAGTACAATTTAAAAAATATTGATGTATCTATTCCTTTGGGCACACTTACTTGTATTACCGGAGTATCTGGTTCCGGGAAAAGCACTTTGGTTGAGGAGACATTATACAAATCTTTAATTAGAAAAATTTATAAAAGCAGAGTTCATCCAGGTGCTTATGATGAGATTGAAGGAATAGAAAATATTGATAAAGTGATAATTATCGATCAATCGCCCATAGGTAGAACTTCTCGCTCTAATCCTGCTACTTACACTGGAGCTTTTACTCCCCTTAGAGAAATATTTTCCAGGACAAAAGAAGCTAAAATTAGAGGTTATAAAGCGGGTAGATTTAGCTTTAATGTAAAAGGTGGAAGATGTGAGGCTTGTCAGGGTGGAGGGATAAAAAAAATTGAAATGTATTTTTTACCTGATGTATATATACCCTGTGAAATTTGTAAAGGTCAAAGGTTCAATCGTGAAACTTTAGACATAAGATATAAGAGTAAAAATATAGCCCAGGTGTTAGATATGACTGTTGAAGAGGCATTTGATTTTTTTGGAGCGATCCCTACAATAAAAAGAAAATTACAAACTTTATATGATGTAGGATTAGGGTACATAAAATTAGGACAATCTGCCACCACTCTATCCGGAGGTGAAGCACAAAGAATTAAATTAGCCAAAGAATTAAGTACTAAAAGCACAGGAAGAACTATATATCTTTTAGATGAGCCAACAACAGGTCTGCATTTTGATGATGTAAAAAAATTACTCAATGTCATAGATAGGTTAGTAGAAGCCGGGAATACAGTTTTGGTAATTGAACACAACTTAGAAGTAATTAAATCAGCAGATTACATTATTGATCTTGGTCCGGGAGGTGGAGAAGAAGGAGGCAGAGTTACAGCCAGGGGAACTCCTGAAGAAATAGCCCACAATAAGAATTCATTTACCGGAGAATATCTAAAAAAAGTATTAAATTAGTATATCGTATATCGTATTTAGTATTTAGTATATAGCGAAGAAATTAGGGTTTTCAGATGTAGGAATTCGATTTATCGAACCCGTAAGCAAAAATTACCGGAATAACTCGGGTCGGATAAATCCGACCCCTACAAAATAGAAATACAAAGACACATCACTTGCAAATCAGCCAGCTAATCTAATTAATTGGCAAATTGGTAAATCGGTTAATTGGTAAATTGGTCAATCGGTTAATTGGTCAATTGGTAAATCGGTTAATTGGTCAATCGGAGAATTGGTAAATTGGTCAATTGGTCAATCGGAGAATTGATAAACATGGATATTAAATCAAAGATAAATAAATTACCCGAAACAAGTGGAGTTTATTTTTTTAAAGATAAAAAAGGAAAAATAATATATGTAGGGAAGGCTAATTCCTTAAAAAGTAGGGTTTCTTCTTATTTTAGTAGTTCTTCTCGACATTCTCCAAAGGTAGATAAAATGATTAAAGAGATCGAGAATGTTGAATATATACCCACTTCCTCTGAAATAGAAGCACTTATCTTAGAAAGTAAAATGATTAAAAGCAACAGTCCTTACTATAATACTCAATTAAAAGATGATAAGAGTTATCCCTATATTAAAATTACTTTAGAGAAAGAATTTCCTCAAATATTATTTTACAGAAAAATAAATCAAAAGACAAAAGAAGCTAAAGCTTTGTACTTCGGTCCTTTTGTGGATACAAACGCTACCCGGGTTGTTATAAAATTATTAAGGCAAGTTTTTAAAATTAGGGGATGCAGAAAAAAAGATTTAAAGAAGGCGAAAATTTGCTTAGATTACCAGATCGGGTTGTGTTCAGCGCCTTGTGCGAATATGATTAGCAAAACAGAGTACCGAAAAAGAATAAGAGAAATTTGCTTGTTTTTGGCAGGGAAGCAAAAAAAATTATTAAATGGTCTTTACCGAGAAATGAAAGAAGCTTCCCATAATCTAAATTACGAAAAAGCTGCCAAAGTAAGAGATAGAATAAAATCAATTGTAACAATTTTAAAAGGTCAGGAAATAAACTTACACAGGAAAAGTAATAAAAATGATTATTTGTTGAAAAAGATAGAAGAAGTAGAAGAAGACGAAATTGAGAAGGGCTGGAAGGCAGTTATTGATTTGAAAGATAAATTAAGCTTAAAAAAATTGCCAGAAAGAATTGAGGCATTCGACATCTCAAATATCCAGGGGAAATTATCCGTTGGTTCTTTAGTTGTTTTTGAGAAAGGACGACCAAAAAAGAAAGATTACCGAAGATTTAGAGTGAAAAGAGTTAAAGGAATTGACGACTATGCTATGTTGCAAGAGGTAACAGAGAGGAGATACAAAAGATTATTATCTGAAGGCAAAAGATTACCAGATTTAGTTCTTGTTGATGGAGGAAGAGGTCAACTTAGTGCGGTGGAAAAAATATTAAACAATATGAATCTTGAATTACCAATAATAAGTATAGCTAAAAAAGAAGAGGAAATATTTAAACCGGAGATTCATAAACCGATAATATTACCTTCTAATTCTGAGTCACTTTTTTTACTGCAAAGAATAAGAGATGAGGCCCATAGATTTGCGGTGACTTATCACAGAAGGATTAGAAGTAAAGAATTACGTAATTCAAAGTTAGACCTTATTCCAGGAATTGGCGCTAAACGAAAAAGATTATTATTAGAACACTTTAAAAGCATAGAAGATATAAAAAATGCTTCCAAGGTTGACATAAGTAAAATACCAGGATTTGGAGATAAAATTGCAGAAAAAATTAAAACAGTTATGGAGGTAAGAAGATGATATTAAATTTCGGAGGAAAGAAGCCAATGGTTAGCGAAGAAGCCTTTGTTGCCAAAAATGCTACTGTAATTGGAGAAGTTATAATCGGGAAATGCTCCAGTATTTGGTATAATGTGGTATTAAGAGGTGATATAGCTCCTATTAGCATAGGAAATAATACCAGCGTTCAAGATGGCACTATTGTTCATTGTGATGTAGGAATCCCTACTATAATAGGAAACAATGTGACCATAGGTCATAATGTAATGCTTCACGCGTGCAAAATTGGAGACAATTCTTTGATAGGGATAGGGGCAATTGTACTTGATGGTGCAGAAGTAGGCGAAGGAGCCATAATAGGAGCTGGGGCAATAGTAACCCCGAGAACTAAAATACCACCATTTACCATGGCTTTAGGTGTACCAGCGAAAGTGGTGCGTAATCTTACCGAAGAAGAAGTTGAGAATTTAAAGGAACACGCCCTGGATTATGTTGAGTTAATGAAAAAATATAAATAAAGAAAGGTATATAGTATGTCGTATATCGTATATCGCAAGGAAGATAGAATAAAGGAGCCAGAAGTCAAAATAAATTAGAAACGAGTATCGAGTATCGTGTGAAGAAAATAGCAACGTATAATATGTAGGGGCAGACCTTGTG
>ASPA01000099.1 GCA_000405605.1 Atribacteria bacterium SCGC AAA255-G05 | reverse complement strand
AGGATACCTGTTGTACCAAAGATATGGGTTGATTTAGCAGCAAAATTAACAGGAACATCTTTATATGATGTTATTAAAAGTCCAGAAACAGCTTTACGAGTAATCATTGAAGCTGGCATTATGTTAGGAATTGACGCAGTAAGGCAATTTCATTTTCCGGAACGAAAGATTGAAGTGCAGGATGATAAGGTGTATGAAATTAGGGGTGGAAGGTGTATTGGTAAAATTGACATGAAAGGTGGGTTGATTACCCATCTTGATAACGCTGTGGATTACCATCTTGAAGATCCCTATATGATGGCTCATCATCATTTTTGGGCTGCAAAAAGTCCTATAATTAATAAGATAGAAGATGTTAAACGGATAGCAGTTCCTAACAAGAAATTTTTAAAAGAAATAGGATGGGAATCAAGGCAAAAAAAAATAATGAAATTAGCGGGAGATCAGATGGCATTGATAGGAGATTGTTCATCAGCAACATTAGCATTTTATGAATGTTTACGTGGAATGAATGCTGCAATGTTTGATTTAATTGAAGAGCCTAAATTGGTACATGCTGCGATGGAGAAAGGGGTAGAAATTGCAATTGAAAAAGGTAAATTTAATATAGACATAGGATTAAAAGTATTACGATTAAATGATTCTATTGCTAATATGTCTGTAATATCACCACAGCATTTTAGAGAATTTGTTAAACCTTATATGAAAATTGTTTGCGACGAATTACATCACTATGATACTAAAGTTCGTATTTATTGTCATATATGTGGAAACGTTTTACCAATTATTAAAGATCTTATAGATATAGGTCTTGATTGTATTGCACCGCTAGATCCATTGGGAGGATTTACATGTCAACAGGCGAGAGAATATGCTGGAGATAAAATCTCTCTAATGGGCGGTGTCAATACACTATCTTTTGTAAATAACACATGTGATGAAATAATAAAAGAAGCAAGGATATGTATGACAGGGGCAGGAAGAAGAGGTGGTTTTATACTGGGGTCGGGATGTGTGGTTCCTCGAAGTACCAAAAAAGAAAATATTGACGCTTTAGTATTAGCTGCTAAGAAATATGGCGTTTATCAGAATGGTGTACTATGTTCTTAAAACTGATCAATAATTTGTATTACGTACTTTTTATTTATTATAAAATCAATAAACAAAGGAAGGAATGATAATGAATCAAACAATACCAAGTGGAGTTTGGCCTACTATGATTACTCCATTTACAGATTCTAATAAGATAGATTACTCAGGACTTGGAGAATTGATAGAGTGGTATCTTAAAGCGAATGTAGATGGATTATTTGCGGTATGTCAATCTAGCGAAATGTTTTATTTGTCTCTTGATGAAAGAGAAGAATTAGCGCGTTTTATTGTAAAAAAAGTGAAAAAACGTATACCAATTATTGCATCAGGACATGTTTCTAATACGATAGAATGCCAAATTGAGGAAATAAAAAGAATAACATCTACAGGTGTAAACGCAGTGGTATTATTAGTTAATCGTTTTGCATCACAAGATGAATCAGATGATATATGGAAAAAGAATTTTGAAAAATTTCTAACAGCACTTTCGAATAATGTTTTACTGGGTTTATATGAGTGTCCATATCCATATAAGCGTTTAATTTCACCGGCACTAATAAAATGGTGTATATCAATAGATAGAGATAGATTCGTGTTTTTAAAAGATACTAGCTGTGATATTAATAACATGAGAGAAAAACTGAAAGTAACAAAGGGAAGTTCACTTAAAGTTTTTAATGCAAATTCTGCTACATTATTACAAAGTTTGCGAGATGGTATATCAGGTTATTGTGGTCTTATGGCAAATTTATGTCCCGAATTATATAGATGGCTTACTAAAAACTGGTCCATTTACCCTAAAAAGGCACAGGAATTGCAAGATTTTTTAGGCGCTATAGCACCAATTGAAAAAAGATTATATCCTATTTGTGCGAAAGAATTTCTTCAATTAGAAGGATTAAATATTAACCTTAATACCCGATCTAAAAATATTTCAGAGTATTTACCATCATATAGATTAGAAATAAAACAATTACGAAATTTATGCCAAAGCTATATTAAAAAATATAGACTTATTAAATAATATTTTTTTATATAGCGGGAACTCTTCATCTGTAAGAATGAGGATGAAAATAATTTCTCAGCAAGATGGGACAGATGGTAGACTTATATATACGTACTACGTCTGTAAAGGCATGGGGTTTGAAAAATTCGAAATATATATATAATTTAATTTGACACTAATGTGTTTCGATGTTATATTTTAGTCAGAAAATAATATCAAAATTAAATAATGGATGCTCGTATAAACTCTTGAATATGGCAAGGGTGTTTCTACCATGTGACCGTAAATCACGACAGGCTACGAGTGGAAGTGCACCTTAGGGAATCGCTTATTTAAGCTATATTTATATTTGTTAATATTATGTTACGCTTAGATAAGATTAGAACCAAGTGGTGCAAAGTATATTTATTTTTATACTACACCGGAGGGTTAAAATCCCAGGCGGAGAGGTTCCACTCTGATTGATGGAATTTCTATTGTCTGGGTTTTTTTATTTGTTACAAAGTTATTAATTGAATATATAAAATTTAGGGAATTAAGGAGAAAGGATATGGATGATAAAGTAGCAATAATAATGGGAAGTATATCGGATAAAGAAACTATGAAAAAAGCAGCTGAAGCATTAGATGAATTAGGTATTTTTTATGAAATGAAGGTGCTTTCTGCTCATCGGACTCCTGATTTACTGTTTGAATATGTTGCGCAATTAGAAGAAAAAGGTTTTAAAGTAATAATTGCCGGTGCAGGAGGAGCAGCCCATCTACCGGGAGTGATAGCCTCCAGGACATTGTTACCGGTCATTGGGGTACCCATAGAAACGAAAGTATTGGGAGGCCTTGACTCTTTGCTTTCTATTGTTCAGATGCCCGGAGGTATTCCGGTTGCCACCATGGGGATAGGAAATGCCAAAAATGCCGGACTAATGGCAGCACACATATTAGCTATTGAAAATTCTAAAATTAGAGAAAGACTTAAAGATTATAGAAAAGCTATGGTTCAGAAGATAAAAAATATTGAGATATAGCGTATAGCGTATAGGATATTAGTTACCCAGTTATCCAGTTTGCCAGTTAAAATACAGGTTACAAGTTGCAGGTTGCGAGTTACAAATTTTCTTTCTCGCATCTTTGCGACTATTAACTGAAAACTGATTATCTCTTTTCAAGCTCATCAGGATAAAAAGGAACCGGAGAATAAGCCCCCATCCCTCCGGTATTAGGTCCCTGGTCATTATCAAATATCTTTTTATGATCCTGGGAGGGCACCATTGGTATCACAGTCTTCCCATCACAAAACGCTAAAATCGATACCTCTTCCCCCTCTAAAAATTCCTCTATTACTACCTGCCTGCCTGCTTCTCCAAATTTTTTCCCCTCCATTAGTGTATTTAAAGCATCTCTTGCCTGATTGAGATTTTTTACAATAAATACTCCTTTGCCGGCTGCCAATCCATCCGCCTTTATTACTAAAGGAAAAGTCTGTTGTTTTATATATTCGAATGCCTTTTCACTATTTTGAAAGATTTCATAATTAGCTGTAGGAATATTATGCTTTTTCATTAAACGCTTGGAAAAGACTTTGCTTGATTCAATTTCAGCAGCCTCTTTGCTTGGACCGAATATCCTTAAACCCTGTTTATTAAATTCATTGACTATTCCTTGGGATAAAGGCAATTCCGGTCCTACTACCGTTAAATCAATCTTTTCTTTTTGGGCAAAGTCAACTAATTTATCTATGTTGCCTACATCAATATCTATACACCGGGCTAACCTGGAAATTCCTGCATTGCCCGGTGCACAATACACTTGTGAAACTTTCGGACTTTGGATAATTTTCCATATTAAAGTATGCTCTCTTCCTCCGCTGCCGATGACCAATACTTTCATTCTCGCTCTACCTCTCTTATAAAAATGTTGATTATTTAATAAAGACTCTTCTTCCTTTAATCATCAATCTTCCTTTAGTAAATAACTGAATTGCCTGGGGATAAATTTGATGTTCCTCTTTTAAAATTCTTTCTGCTAAAGATTCTTCGGTATCATCATCTTTTATTTCTACTGCCCTTTGCAAAACAATAGGGCCTGAATCTACCCCCTCATCAACAAAGTGGACCGTACAGCCAGAAACCTTTGCTCCATATTCTATAGCTTGTCTCTGGGCATGTAATCCCGGGAAAGAAGGGAGTAAGGCAGGATGAATATTTATTATCCTATTCTTGCAAGTTTTGATAAAATAAGGAGTTAAGATTCTCATATATCCGGCTAAAACTATAAGCTCTACGCCTTTCTCTTTCAAACATTCGATAACCTTCTTATCATAATCTTCTCTGTTTTTAAAGGATTTAAAATCAATATATTGAGTATCAATATTATTTTGCTCTGCCCTTTTGAGTGCATATGCATCAGAATTATCACTAATCACAATCTTAATCTTTCCTTCAATTCTTCCATCTTCAACAGCCTCAATTATTGCCTGTAAATTAGTCCCTCTACCCGAAGCCAATATTCCAATATTAATCATAACTTTCTCCTCAATGACAAATTTTGTGCCAGGCACCAGATTTGTTATTATCGAATAATTATCTGTTTATTTCCTTTTATAACTTTGCCGATAAGGTAAGAATCACACTTTATTAATCTTAGTTCTTCTAATATTTTTTCAGCTTCCCCATCAGGCACAACTATCGCCATCCCGATGCCCATGTTAAAAGTTCGATACATTTCTTCATCGGAAATTTTTCCTTCTTTTTGAATTAAGTAAAAAATGGGAGGTTTGGGCCAGCTCTCTTTATTTATCTGAACCGAAACTCCTTCAGGTAAAATACGAGGGATATTTTCTATCATCCCTCCTCCAGTAATATGAGCTATCCCTAAAATTTTATATTTTTCTAATAAATCTAAAACCGGGTGAACATAAATTTTAGTAGGTGTAAGTAATTCTTCGCCTAAATATCCCCCAAAAGAATATACTTTATCGTCTATCCTATATTTGTTGGATTCAAGCAAAACCTTTCTGACCAAAGAAAAACCATTACTGTGTAATCCATTAGAAGCAATACCTATAACCGAACCGCCTTCTTTAATTTCTCTGCCATCAATTATTTTACTTTTTTCTACTATTCCTACAGCAAAACCGGCCAAATCATATTCGCCTTCCGGATAGAATCCGGGCATCTCTGCAGTCTCTCCGCCCAATAAGGCACAATCTGCCATTTTACACCCTTCGGTAACTCCTTTTACAAGCTCAACAACCACTTTTTCTGATAGTTTACCAATGGAAATATAATCCAGAAAAAATAAAGGTTTTGCTCCACAGGTAATGATATCGTTCACCGACATTGCAACTAAATCTATTCCGACGGTATCATGTTTATTTAGAGCAAAGGCAATTTTTAATTTAGTTCCCACTCCGTCAGTGCTGGAAACTAATACCGGTTCTTTATACTTCTGTTCTGCTAAAGAAAATAATCCGCCAAATCCTCCTATGCCACCCAATACTCCGGGAATAGAAGTTTTACCGAT
>ASPA01000098.1 GCA_000405605.1 Atribacteria bacterium SCGC AAA255-G05 | reverse complement strand
GGTTGCAGGCATGCACTGGAGACTTATGTTGCAGTTTTCCGTGTGGAAGGAATACCAAAGGCAATTTATCGTTATTTACCCATGAGCCATCAGCTGGTTGAATTTATAAAACATGAACATCTTGAGGACTTGATAAGTCGGGCGGCATTAGGCCAATCTTTTGCAGGTAAAAGTGCAGTGACTTTCATTTGGACAACCATACCGGCACGCATGGAATGGAGATACGGTATGGCATCCTATAAAGTGATAGCCATTGATGCTGGTCATGTTTGTCAAAATCTCTACCTGGCCTGTGAAGCCATTGGCGCCGGTACCTGTGCCATTGCAGCTTATGACCAGGAATTTACAGACAGTATACTTGGCATTGACGGTGATGAAGAATTTACTATTTATATGGCGCCTGTTGGGAAAGTACTATAGGTCGAAAAGGGGAATTACTGTGTTAGATATACAAAGAAATAATCTTGATGTATCAAGTTCTCCTTTTTTTAATGCATTTTATCACTGCACAAAATGGAAGCGGAGGTTGGCCCTTGAATGTTTTTTTAACACCGGATATTCATCCTATTTTTGCCCTTTGTATGATTAAAGATGATTTTGAGATGCTCTTAGGAAAGACACAGGGCCTTCCCAATTTCATAAAATAATGATAGAATAAAAAAAGTAAAAACATGGGTTATGAAAATGTCAAGGTAACCAAAAATACATGATAAGAAGTATTTTAAATTGTAAAACATAACCCAGAAACTTGTTATATATATAAAAGGAGGTATGAAAATGAATATTTATAAATATGCCATAAAGATGGAAAAAGACAGTGAAAATTATTATCTTGAACTTGCTAAAAAAACAGACGATGTAGGGCTCCAGAATATATTAAAAATGTTAGCAAATGACGAAGTTAAACATTATCATATAATTGAACAGATGATGAAAACCGATGTAAGTGCAGAATTAGCAGAAACAGATATATTAGAGAATGCTAAGAATATCTTTATTAAAATTAAAGGAAAAAAACTAGTATTTGACTTTGACCTGCCACAGATAAATTTCTATCGCAAAGCCCAGGAAATGGAAGAAAAAAGTTATAAGTTTTATATGGAAATGAGTGATAAGGTTGAAATCGAATCACAAAAGAAAATATTTTTAAAGTTAGCAGGAGAAGAAAAAAAGCATATGTTCTTACTGGAAAACTTAGTTGAATTTGTTTCCAGGCCCGAGACATGGATTGAAAATGCAGAATTTAATCATTTGGATGATTATTAAAATATAAATTATAGGGTAATAAAAATGAAATTTTAGGAAACCAAGATGTTTAAATTTATTGGTCATCGAAATTTTATCTTACCACTGGCCTTTGTTCTGGGTTTAACTTGCCCTCAACTGGCTCAATGGACTAAATCATTGACTATTCCCGCTCTGGCATTGGTAATGACCGTCTCCATTGTCCAAATTCCCACCCGGCAAATGTTAAAATGGCAAAGCTTGGTCCAACCCCTTGCTATCGGAATACTTTTCAGTTATCTATTTTTAGGTTCACTGCTTCTTATATTAAATCAATGGTTTATTTTTCAAGAGCCTGTAAGAATCGGAATGATTCTGGTCGCCTCGGCACCCCCGGGGGTAGCAGTAATCCCTTTTACCTCTTTATTAGCGGGTAATTCAATTTTATCTCTATTTGCCACTTTTGGTGCCTATCTATCGTCTATTTTTATTATGCCAAGCTTAATCTTGTTACTAACCGGTGCTGAAGTATTTCCTTTCTCAAAGCTGATGGCTCATGGGTAAATAACGATAAATTGCCTTTGGTATTCCTTCCACACGGAAAACTGCAACATAAGTCTCCAGTGCATGCCTGCAACCAGCCGAAGGAACGGTTCTGAAATTTCTAATAGCAGATCTTTTTCCCCGAAGACCTTGAGTTGCCCATAGAAGAAAAGAAAGTTCTTCGAATTTTATTACATCTTCCATATAAGACCTTCTCGATTTCCTTTGGGCAATCGCAGCTTCAACGCTTACTTCATGAATTAACTTCCAATCCCCCGGTTTAATAAGATTTATTTTATTGACTTCTGGATTACAAGGTTTTTCTGCAGGTGGTGGCTTAATGCCTCTGCTCTGTTCTGTGGTTGAAAAATCAATCGTTTTCCGAATACTGTCCTTTAGATAGTTTCTATAATTTTCAATCATGGAAAATCCTCCTTCAGATAACAGTTAAGATTTCGATAATTAATAAAATCACACTATCGATATTTTTGTTCTTTATTTTATATTACGACATATTCTACTCGAATCTTTTTTTTAAAAAATAAATGCAACAAAAGATCGACCCCTGTCGTGCAATGTCCCTTATTGCACGACAAAGGATCAATCCTCTGCCCTGTCGTTAACATGCTGTGAAAATGAGTATTAATGAATTTGGCTTATTATTCGAAAAGCTTCATGTATTGGCCATATCCTTCTTTTTCTAAATCTTCTTTGGGTATAAAACGTAGGGCAGCTGAATTCATACAATAGCGAAGGCCTGTGGGTGCAGGTCCATCATCAAATACATGACCGAGATGAGAATCTGCATCTTTGCTTCTTACTTCCGTTCTGCTGCTAAATAAACTTTTATCTTCTTTCTCTAAAATATTCTGCGGGTCCAGTGGTTTCGTAAAGCTGGGCCAGCCTGTTCCCGAATCAAACTTATTAAGAGAACTAAAAAGCGGTTCACCGGATACAATATCCACATAAATACCTTCTTTCTTGTTATCCCAATATTCATTGTCAAAGGCCCTTTCTGTGCCGTCATCTTGCGTGACCTTATATTGTAGGGGAGTTAAACTATTTTTCAGTTCTTCATCTGTGGGCTTCTTGAATGGACTATTATTCGTCGTATCTTCCCAGGTCGATTGAAGATAGGCTTCACGTCCTGAACCAGCACGATATAATTTATATCTGATGGGGGCTTTCTGATAATAATCCTGATGATAATCCTCCGCCACATAGAATATGGATGCCGGTATTATTTCTGTAACAATATCCACTTGAAACTTGCCTGACCCTTGTAATCTTTCTTTGGACTCTTCTGCCAGCCGTTTTTGTTCTTCATTATGATAAAAGACAGCCGTTTTGTATTGTTCCCCTCTATCTGCAAACTGACCCCTGATATCGGTAGGATTTATTTGCCGCCAGAAAACATCAAGTAACTCGGCGTAAGTAATGATTGAAGGGTCAAAGGTAATTTGTACCGCTTCCAAGTGACCGGTCTTTCCGGTAGTGACCTCTTCATAGGTTGGATCCTCTTTCTGCCCGCCGGTGTATCCTGCTAAAACTTCTTTAACGCCATCTAATTCTTGAAAAGGAGATTCCATACACCAAAAACAACCGCCTGCAAATGTAGCTTTTTCCATTTTACTTTCCTCCTCATTTTTTATTATAGTATTATCTTGTCCATTCGCCAAAGCGATAAAACAGATGCAAACCAGACTTATAATAAATATTTTCACTAAATTTTTTACTTTTACTTTCATTTTAAAATCCTCCTTTAATTATAGTTATCCTACACATTTTCTAATTCATATATCACCATTCTAAATAATTGATAATTTAATTCTATTTGCTTTTGTAGGCTAATTATATTATTATCAGGGAAGAAAGTATGTAACCAATGTTACCAAATTATTCTTTTTTTGGAAGGTTGTATATGGAAGAATTATCAGATTTCCTGAAGCAGTGTATTTTATTTAAGGATATGAATTATGTGGATATTGATAATTTTCTGAAGGTATCTAATTTTACAATTAAAAAATATCTTAAGGGAAATTTGGTTGTTCTCGAAGATAGTAAATGTGAAGAATTGGGAATTCTGCGAAAGGGCTTATTGGAAGTGCAATCCCTCTATTCTTCGGGTAAATCACTGACCCTAAACCGATTAAAACCAGCCGAAATATTTGGAGAAATCATCCTTTTTTCTAAATCAAATATATTTCCTTCTACTATTAAAGCAATTGAGGACTCAGAAATAATGTTTATAAAGAAAGCAAATCTGATGAACTGTTTATCCAATTGTCATCGGTTCATGGAAAATTTTTTAACACTGCTTTCTGACAGACTATTCATGTTAAATAAAAAGATTAAAATGCTTACCATGGAAAATATCAGGCAAAAAATCGGTGATTTTTTAAGGGAAGAATATAAAAAACAGAAGACCCTTATTATAAAAGTGCCTCTCTCCAGACAGGAGATGGCTGAGCATATGGGGATTCAAAGACCTTCACTATCCAGAGAATTAAGCAGAATGAGAGAAGAAGGTATCATTGAATTTGACAAAGAGTTTATTGTGGTTAAAGATTTAGATGATTTAAATAATCTTTAACCACTTTTTTTAAAATTGTTCTTCTTTTTATTTTATATTTTCGACAAATTGAATTTTTATTCCATTTGGGTCGAGTATATACATAAATTTAATATTAGGGTTTGGTTGGAATGGTCCTGAATGTATCGGGATATTTTTTTTCTTCAATATCTCACTCATTCGTTCAATTGAATCAACCACAAAACCCGGAGAAATATCTTTTCCAACAGCAATATTCTCAATTTTTGTATTATGAATTAATTCTATTTGTGTTTCCATAGATCCCAGAAAAATAATTTCCATATCAGAGTTTGGCTTCATTCTCCTACTAACATTAAAACCAATGATCTCTTGATAAAAATGCAATGATTTTTCCATGTCTTTTACATTTATAGTTACCCAACAAAATTTCATTTATGCCTCCTTAAAATATAGATATTCATAATATTGCATTGCACATAATGTTTCAGGATATCTAATGTTCGATATCCTGAGTTTCGCACAACTTAAAATAGCCGGATTACTTTGTTTATGCGTTCAACTTGATATGTTTTAAAGTGCTTTATTTCAATATAATATAATTTTTCTATATTTATCATACTACAAATCCTTTATAAATCCTTTTTCAAATAAAAAAGCCCTTTCACAAAATGCAAAGGACTATAAATGTCTGGCTCAGGCCTCACAAATTCACATGCTTTCCAAAAGAAATATTTTTTTGTCTATTTTTATCCCAAAAAAATAGGTGTCTATTCTCCCTCTAAAAGTGCTTGACAAAGTCATAGTGTTTTTTCTTGACCTTCATTTTTTGATTCCTCCTTTTATTTTTTATTGGAATAGAAGTTAATGAAGCACTTCGGTTGGTTTATATCTTATTACGATACGATGAAGTAAAAATCCTTTTTTATTTATAATTTATGTATAAAAAATATTTAAAGAGAACATTGATAGAAATTTTTAGAAAATCGAAAATATTTTGTGGAGCGAATGTAAAAATTCAATGATATAAAATTTTATGCCGCCTTAAGAAAATGGGACCTATTGCCCCCTGCTACCTATATGAAAGAAACCGGTTCTTTTTTAATCAGAATAAAAAAACAGAATTGTTCCCTTTTATCAATTATATTATCCGTTAAAGGTTATCGATACTTTTTTAATATCATGTAAGGATTCAACCTTTTCCATAATCTCTTCCTTGATTGCGTTGGCAAATTGATGATTTTCCGGCAAGTCAACATCTATTTTGGCTACCCCTTCTTTTAGTTCTATTTTTTTAATTAAATTGGTGCCTACCAAATCGAGACCACTCAAGGGATTCATGACTTTCCTTAATCTTTTCTCGATTGTTTCGATGGTAGTGGGGGTTTTATCTGTTACCAGACCGTGCTTTTCCTCGTAATTTCTGA
>ASPA01000097.1 GCA_000405605.1 Atribacteria bacterium SCGC AAA255-G05 | reverse complement strand
GCAGTCAATCCACCGTCCACGGGAAGAGATACACCCGTTAAGAACAACGATTCGTCCGAGGCAAGATAAAGGGCGGCATTCGCCACATCGTTAACTGTGGCAAGTCTGCCCAGTGGAACTTCATCGAGACGTTCACGCTTTTTTTCAGGATCTTTGAACAAATTTTGTACTAAGGGAGTGTTCACCGTGCTGGGATGAATGGAGTTAATCCTCACTTGATCCTGAGCGTATCTTACTGCGGAAGATTTCGTTAAAAGCGTCACAGCCCCTTTTGTCGCAGTGTATGCTTCCGGGGTATACTTATGTCCTATCAGGCCGCAGATTGAGGACATATTGATAATGCTTCCTTTTTTTTGTTTTCGCATTATCGGAAGCGCGTGCTTAATACCGAGGAACACGCTTCTCACATTCACCCGCATCATAGTATCCCATTCTTCGACTTCCATTTCCTCTATCGGCTTACGGATATTTATTCCGGCATTGTTAATAAGAATGTCTAACCTGCCCGATAATTCTACCACTTTAGAGATTGTTTTTTTCCATTCTTCTTCCACGGTAACATCCATTGAGAAAAATGTTGCTTTGCCACCGGAAAAACGAATATTTTTTTCAAGTTCCACTCCTTTTAATTTATCCAGATCACAGAGAAAAACGGTTGCCCCCTCTTCGGCAAAGCGAACGGCTATTGCGCTACCAATGGCTCCGGCCGCTCCTGTAATTATAGCAATTTTACCTTGTAATCTCATTTTATTTATCTCCTTTTATTCTGGTTTTAAAGTGTTGGGACGATGCTGTTCTCTCGAATATTCGAGCGTTCTTCTGATTCCACTATAAATAATGAGAAGGATGGCGGCCAATAAAATGAGTCCTATGGGCCTTCCCAAAAGAGGAATAAGGCTGCCTCTGCTCTGCATAAGCGCTTGACGGAAACTAATGTCCGCTAGTGGACCAAGAATAATACCAAGCACAAGAGGAGCCATCGGGTAATCAAGCTGACGAAGGATATACCCGAAAATACCGAATGCGAACGCGACTTTTATATCGAAAGACCGCATGCCACCAGCAAAAGCACCGATAACCGTCAAAGGTAATATGATCGGCATTAGTACTTCCCGCTTGATTTTTAGGATTGTGGCCATTGGCTTTGCCAGCAAGAGTCCGTATATAAGCATAAAAACCGATGCGAGAAATATCGTAGACGCTATCAGATAGAGAAATCCGGGGTGCTCGATCGGAAGCATCGGACCGGGTCGGACACCATGGAGCCATATGGCGGCCAGAAACATCGCCGACGGCGGACTCCCCGGTATGGCGAGCGTAAGAAGCGGAATCATAGCACCTCCTATCACCGCGTTATTGGCGGTTTCCGCTGCGGCAACCCCTTCAAGGCAGCCGGTGCCGTATTTTGCTCCTTGTTTAGATCTTCGTTTCCCTATGTCATACGCAACCCACGCGCCGATATCTTCTCCTGCACCGGGTACGGCGCCAATTCCAACACCGATAAGTCCCGAGCGGATAGCGGTGGGAATAAGAGATCGGATGGCCTTCCAACTGGGGACGATTCTGCCGATCTTCCCCAATATCTTGTAGGGGATCTGCTCCTGGAGAACAATGAGAATTTCCGATATACCAAAAACTCCAATCAAGGCAGGTATAAGAGAAATTCCTCCCTTGAGCTGCAGGTAACCGAAAGTGAACCGGGGAAAGGCATAGATCTGATCCAAGCCGATCATAGCGGTAAAAAACCCTAAAAATCCAACTATCCATCCCTTTATAGGGTAGGTTCCTGTGGAAAGATTACCACATATCATGACCCCAAAAACTGCCAGGAGGAAGAATTCCCATTGTCCGAACTTGAGGGCAATTTTATAGAGAAACGGTGTAAGAAAAACGAGCATGACTATACCCACCAGCATACCCATAAATGAAGATATTACACCTGTTCCGATGGCGAGACCACCTTTCCCCTGTTTCGCTAAAATGAATCCATCCAGAGCCGTTGCGGCCGCAGCCGGTGTACCGGGAATATTAATCATTATTGCTGAGTAACAGCCTCCCATAATCGCCCCCACATAGATCCCAAGCAGAAAGGATATAGCCACATCAAACTCTACACCATAGGTAAGATTGATGAGGAGAGCCAAAGCCATGGTAGCCGTCAACCCCGGAATAGCACCAATGATGATTCCTAGTACCACCGCTACCATGATGACGGTAAGATTCAAGAGGGTCAGTGTCGAACTAAAGCTAGTCCAAAAAAGCGTTGATTCTTGTAAAAACATTTCCAGCATAGAATGCTCCTTTTGATTTTCTCTCTCTACGGCAAGGGTATATGAAAAAACATGGTGAAAACGCCACTGATTGCTAGAGAGGTGATGATTGAAATAATGATTATTTTGATAATCGTCGTTGATTTCAAATAAAACAGAGTGAGAAAAAGGTATATTGCCGTGGCTAGTGCAAAATGGACCCTTCCTATGAGAATAAATATATAGAGAACCATCAGAGCTACCAGCGCCGTCACCCTTCTGAATCTAATGCTCTTAAAAAGTTCCGTAAAGCTGATGCGGGTAAAAATCCGCTTCATTTGGGTGTACCCATTTCTCCGTATCGCGGAAACGGCAATTATGGTCCCCAATATAATAAAAATAATCCCCAAAAGTAAGGGGAAAAATCCTGGTGCGTCGAGAAAAGTCTTATAAACCTTCATCTTCAACGATGCCCGAACGACACTGCCGCCGAATAAGATAAGTAAGACCCCCATAATAAGGTCAGCGGCGACTACAAAATTATTTTTTTCTTCCATGTAATTATCCACCTTGATTAATAAAATGGAAAAGAGGGGATCGCCCCTCTTTTCCATTTTGCTCAATTAATTCTTTATAGTTTGTTTCTCTTTCTCCCAGTCCCAGTCGGACACTTTAGGAATATTGAAGGTCTCAGGTGATTTTTCCGCAAGCCCGCTGTTAAAAAGAGTCCAGGAGTAGCCGGCTTCGGATAAGGAAAGGAACTTGTCCGCTTTATCACCGTAGTAACCGGCTATATTGAGAGCTTGAGTAGCGGCAAACTGTTTTATTTCCGGTTGCTCGAGTGCCCATATAAAGGCTTCATTTAATTTGTCGATAAACTTCTGTGGCGTATCTCTTCTGATCAAGATTGGCCAAGTTTCGGAGAGGAGCGGAATATCATCGCTACCGGCAAGCACCTGGGTGATAGCCGGGATGTTGACATCTGCTACCTTATACGGGTCGGAAGTCGTGACGGTAAGAGCTCTCAGCTGACCTGATTTTACGAAATCGACAGCGGCCGAGAAAGTGCACATGGCAATATCTACTTCTCCCGCTATCAAAGCGACTGCTGCATTCCTGCAGGATCCGGCGGTTACGTAATTAGGAGATGGTACCTTCGCTATGCCAAAGATGGCTTCCACGAGTACATGAGGCCCTACACCGAAACCGGAGATACCGAAGTTTAAATTTTTGTTTTTAAGGGCGCTCATAGCCTCGACGAAGGTTGTAATAGGTGAATCGGCACGGACCAATAAAGCCGCCGGCCCTATGAAGGGATGCCAGGAAATCCAGTCCCGCCAATTGGAATCAGTGGTTCCCATGACGCGGAAACCTGAAAGAGGACCGGATCCGGTGGCAAACATATTGTATCCGTCGGCCGCTTTGTCGAGCACGGCTTCTGCGGCTACGGCACTGGATGCTCCGGGCATGTTGACTACGTTAATTGTTTCCCCCAGGTACTCTTCCATTTTAGCGATCATCGGTCGTACGGCGGTATCCGTTCCTCCGCCAGCACTGAATCCGACCACTACGACAGGCGGATTCTTCGGCCACAATTTCTCAGCTCCAGCTGCTTGCTGCGCCGCCGCAAACAGAACCAACGTTCCGATTATAATCAGAGCAGTTATTACTAAACCAAATTTCTTCATTATTTTTCCTCCTTTTATTTTTTTACAAAAATAGTTATCTCAGGACATGCTAAAAAATGGGAAGTATCTATTTAAATAAATCAATAGTTCAATGGTCTCTCAATATAGACAGGTGTATGGAATATATTATTATCTTTCATAGCCTCTTCAACCTTATATAGCGGATCAATGATTGCATACAGATAGAAAGCTCTTTTCCAGTTCTCCCCCCATTCCACAGTTGGGAACTCACGGGGTAGATTGATAACCTCGCCTCCTAGATAACGTGCTAGCGTATATCCCACCTCACCATCCCCAGCTACATCTTCGGTCAAAGAGATCCGACCGACCAACATATCCTCCTGGTAGTACCAATAAGAAGTTGGAAGGGAGATCGAAAACAATGTTTCATCGAAATAAAAAACCGTAGGATTGTCCGGAATATTCTCATCGCTCGAGAGCACGAAGTCTATTATATAACCTTGATTTGGATAACTCTCTGTGCCATATGCAAAGCGTTTTCCAAGGTTTTTGATTTCAATTGTTATTTGGTTATTTAAATCATCACCCGGGATTAAATCTTCGGAGAACAAAACCCACAACTCCTCAACCACTAAATCAGGTAGTATCCCTCTTCCACAAGAAAAATACGCCTGCAACTTGGTGTTATTTTCTTCGTCTAACTCGTTAATTTGGTCAGAGTAATCGACTACCACTTTTGCTGTTATATAAGAATCACCTATGACGATGTCTGTATTGTAAGTAGAGGTTCCACCTGGTTGGTCTATCCCTCCATCCGATGAACTAACAGCTGGCTCGTTGAGAGCTACCTGCTCAAGAGGAAAGTCTAGTTCTAACTCCGCAAGGTATGAGAATATCTTCACCACTACTTCTGGCCCCGTCCGCCAATCATTTGGCATTGAACCGATGCCAACATTCTCAACGGTAAAGGAAAGTATGCCTTCTGGGGATACACAGCTAATATCAACCACTTCAAGATCAGGTTGATTGTATTGAGGTGGTAATGGTGAGGGTGGTAGTAGTGGTGGTAATGGTATACATCCAGTAATTATGATTATTATTAGTAAAACCATAAATGAAACTAAAAATTCTTTCCTTTTCATTTTTTACACCTCTTTTCATTTTATCTAATTTTTAAACTAATTAGATTAAATTATTTATCTATTTCTAATAATTAGTGAATTCTTATTTGCTTTTTATCACCCCCTTCTTTGACTTAAATTTTTAAAAAGTAGATGCTAATAAAAGGATAAATTCAGAAAAAATATATTTATTAAACTATAAAGTAATATTAATAGGACTATCTCTTCCATAGGAAGTTAAATTTTATTTTAAAACTATCATATTAAGGGGTCAGATCTTGCAATATCACTTTTCATATCTCCCCCCAATTTTTTTAATATCAAGAAAGATCGTTTGTATAATATTTCTTCTGGAAGTGATGTAATAAATTGCTCCTTAAAATTATATCCGTAATGGCCTGGCCATACTGCAAAGATAATATAGCTTTTGTTATAT
>ASPA01000096.1 GCA_000405605.1 Atribacteria bacterium SCGC AAA255-G05 | reverse complement strand
GTTAAAAGTAACAAAAGGGAATAATACTTATCTACTCCATCATATTTTTTTAGAAAAGATAAAGAATAGATTGCCCCTAAAAAAGAAACAACTGCAGTAATTAGACCCATAAATATACCCATTGCATCTACTTCGAACATAATCCTAATAGGGAATTTTAAGCCAGAAGGTAAAGCTAAAGATGGAGATGTTGCGCCAAAAATATAAACTTGGGGACCAACTGTTAATATTTTAACCGCTAATACAATGGTTAAAATTAAACTTACACTTAAAGCAAGGGCGCTAAGAATCCCTGTAGCTTTTTTACTTATCCGATTGATAAGTGGCACTAAAAAAGCTGCCAATAGAGGTATAGCTATTATTAATATAGGAACATGGTTCGATAGATTCATCCTCTCAACCTCCTTACCTCGTCTGTATCCAAGGTCCCATAGTGTTTATAAATCATCATAGCGATTGACAATATAAGAGCAGTAGTTGCGATACCTATAACTATACTGGTAAGAGTCAAGGCTTGAGGAGTTGGCAAGACCATTGCTTGCCCGGATGGTGCCTGGGTATAAATCGGAGCAATTGCTCCTTTCCTGTACCCTAAAGTGATTAAAAATAAATTTACACCATTTTCAATTAGAACAATACCAATTGCAATTTTGATTAAATTCTTCTTAAACATAAGAGTATAAATTCCTAATCCTATAAAAATTACTACTGCAACATAAGGTAAATTGCCTATCATTTTATGATTTCTCCTTCTTCTTAGTAAATTCTGCTCCACTAGCCATAGTTAAAACAATAACCCCAAAAGCAGATAAAACTTCTAATCCAACGGCAATATTCATCAGGGGAATAACTCCTCCGGTATTCATATCACCTGGATTAATACCGATAAAAGCAGCATTACCGAACCAGCTCCCGCTGTTGGCTAAAAAGTTATAAAAAAAGGTTATTCCTAATCCCGAAAAACCTAATACTATAAACAAGACTAAACCAAAGTTTTCAAAGAGTGAGAAAATATCCTTTTTGAGAAATTTATTGGAATTCAAACTACCATAAGATACTAATAGTAAAGCAAAAGCGGAACCTGCCACAGCACCTCCTTGAAATCCTCCCCCTGGAGTAAGGTGGCCATGTGCTATTATATATAAACCAAAAATAATAATAAAACCATACACAAAATTGGTAACAGTCTTTACTATCCTGGACATCTCTTTCATCTCTTAACCCCCCTAAACAGAGCCACAATTCCCACCACTGCGGTAAAAAGGACTGTAGCTTCCCCTAAAGTATCAAAACCTCTATAGTCAAAAACGATAGAGGTTACTACATTGTTTGCCCCGGTTTCGCTCTGAGCATTTTCAATAAAGTAATCATCCATCTCGCTAATAATAGGTTCTCCGAATGTCCTCATGTTTACGGCGCTAACTATCAAGAAAGAAAAAAATATTATAAAGGCGATACCGAAAATTATTTTTTTCATTTTATCCTCCCCTATCTAGTCCCTCTAATAGCAAAAATAAATATTGCCATAGTCAATCCTGCTCCGATAGCTGCTTCGGCTATGGCTACATCAGGAGCATGTAAAAGGTAAAATTCTAATGAAAGAAGCAAACTGGCTACCGACAAGGCAATTATTGAGGGCAATAATTTTCTAAAAACTACCGCTAAAAAGCTGGCAATTATCATCATTACTAAGGTAGAAATATGGATTATCTCAACAAAGGAACTCATTTTAATTTAGCCTCCTTTAATTCGTCAATTACTGCTTGCTTAGGCATTACTCCACTACGATGAGCTGCTCGGGCAATAGCATGGGCCCCCGTTGGGTTGGTAATTACTAAACAGACTAATGCCACAATAGTATGAAGAGCAAGGACTATAAATTTTGAATCTCCGGTAACATTCAACCGGGAAAAACTATAAACAATAACTGCTAAAGAAGTAAAGATTGAGCCGAAAGTTGTAGCTTTAGTTGCAGCATGAAGTCTGGTATAAACATCAGGAAATCTAAGAAGACCTATTGAACCTAAACAATTAAAAAATACACCTATTCCTAAAAAAATATATAAAAAAGTTAACAATGTTCCCATTACTCCTTAGGCCCCCCTTCTAAATATTTGGCCACATATAAAGTTCCAATATAGGATAGCAAAGCATAAACGATGGCAACGTCAACATAAATGACTTCTTCATAGGCTGCTCCTACGAGGATCATCCCAGCTACCACTAAAGTATTTATGGTATCCAAAGCTACTATTCTATCAGGAACAGTGGGCCCAAGAATTAATCTAATTAAAGAAAAGAGCATAAATAATAGCAATAATCCTCCTGGAATAATAAAAATTTTAAAAAATTCGTTCATTCTGCAATCCTCCTTATCCACTGAGGAAAATTAGCACAAATATGTTGGGTAGTAGGTTTTA
>ASPA01000095.1 GCA_000405605.1 Atribacteria bacterium SCGC AAA255-G05 | reverse complement strand
AGAAGAATCCATAAGGGTAGCCACTGCTTTAAAGAAGGATTTATTGGCGGTAAGATTAGGTATTCCGATTAAGCAAAGAACCGGTTAGCGCTTTTGGGGTAGGTAGTTATATAAGTGATACCACCCCATTGATATGACTTTAGACATAAAAGAAGTTGAAGGGAAACCAATTGCCAAAAGAGGAAGAATCCCGGGAAGAATAGAAAATTTAAAATTAAAACGAATTAAATAAAAAGTAATTGGATTACGGAGGAAAAAGGCAAATGGAGGATGTACTGTTACAGGTTAAAGATTTAAAGACCTATTTTTATACTGATGATGGTGTGGTTAAAGCAGTTGATGGTGTTGATTTTACCATAAGAAAAGGGGAAACACTGGGCATGGTAGGTGAGTCAGGTTGTGGTAAAAGCGTTACTGCCCTTTCCGTATTAAGATTGATCCAGGAGCCGCCGGGAAAGATTGTTAGCGGTAAAATTTGGTTTAAAGGTGAAGAATTATTAAAGAAAAGCCCCGAAGAAATGAGAAAGATTAGAGGAAACGATATTTCCATGATCTTCCAAGAACCGATGACCTCCTTAAACCCTGTATATACTATTGGTGAACAGATTTCAGAAGCTATAGTGTTGCATCAAAAATTAGACAAAGGAAAGGCCTTAAAGAAAACCGTAGAGATGTTAAGATTAGTAAGTATGCCTTCTCCTGAAACCAGGGTTCATGAATATCCTCACGAATTAAGCGGAGGACAAAGACAGAGGGCAATGATTGCCATGGCTTTATCCTGCAATCCGGATTTATTAATTGCAGACGAACCGACAACCGCCTTAGATGTTACCATCCAGGCTCAAATTTTAGAACTGATAAAGAAATTAAAAGATGAAATTGGCATGTCAGTTTTAATGATTACTCATGATTTGGGCGTAATTGCGGAAGTAGCTCATGATGTAGTAGTTGTATATGCTGGTAAAGCGGTAGAATATGCAGATGTGAAAACCATCTTTAAAAATCCGAAGCATCCCTATACTATGGCTCTCCAAAATTCCATTCCTCGCCTAACAGATAAACCAGGGAAAAAACTCGAAGTTATTCAGGGTGGAATTCCTGATCCTTTAGCCTTGCCTTGTGGATGCAAGTTTCATCCTCGTTGTAAGTTTGCAATAGATCTTTGTAAGAAAGAAGAACCCGAGCTTGAAAAGATAGAAGGCAACCATATTGTACGGTGTTGGATGTATAATAAAGAAAAGGCGATTAATTTTAAGACTATTCAAGAAACAGTAGGTGTTACCCAAAATTGATGATAATTTAAGATTTAGAGCGCTGGAGGTAAAGGGGTTGGAAGATAGTGTGTTACTCAAAGTAAAAAATTTAAAAAAATATTTTCCCGTGAGAGGGGGAATATTATCCAAGCTTATAGGATATGTCCAGGCGGTAGACGAAATAAGTTTTGATATTAAAGAGGGAGAAACTTTAGGTCTGGTGGGAGAATCAGGCTGTGGTAAAACTACTACGGGGAGAACGATTACCAGACTTTTAGAACCCACTGCCGGAGAGGTAGATTTTGAAGGGGAAAATGTCTTTAAATTAAACAAAGAGGAACTCAGGAAAGCAAGGCGCAATATTTGCTTTAGCCATTGCCCAAAAGAATGGTCCGATTAAATAGACCAAAAAAATAACCCATCTAAATGGGTTTAACATTCTGTAAGTTCTTTTTTGAAATAATACCTTATTGGCTACAAAGGCTACGATAAGTGAAAGTATAATCCCGATTATAATTTCGAAAATACTCCATAGCCCCCATACTTCTCCCTGACTGGCTGTAAGAACTAGATAAGCAAGCATGCTAAGCAAAAAGGTTACAATAAAATCTATCATTACTTCCCCCTTTTAACTCAAATTAACAAAATAAAGTATAACATTTTTTTTTATTCAATGTAAAGTTTTTTTAAATTTTTTTGGATATTTTATTCTATTTCAATATCTTCAATATACAAATCTTCGCCAGAAATTATATCTATCTCCAAACTATCACATTTCGAACACTTAAAAATATCTTTTTTAATCTTGAAAACTTTATTGCATTTTCGGCATTTCCCTAATAAGGGGGACGATATTATTTTCAAAGCTGCCTTTTCCGCCATGGTTCCTTGGCTAAAATTATTGAAAGCAAACTCTAATGCGGATTGATTTACTCCGGCAAATTCTCCAACTTTTATTCGAATAAGAGTTATTGTATTCGCTTTGTATTCTTTAGCTTTTTCTATGGCAATGGCTAATAAATTTTGAGCAATCGAACCTTCATGCATGGCTTTTTCCTAAATTGACCAATTGACCAATTCCCCGATTGACCAATTTACTAATTAATTAAAATGATAGTGAATAGTTGTTGTTACATATTTAACCAGTTTACCTGTTACCCAGTAGCCAGTTAATGTAGCAACACGGTGTGCCGTGTTGAGTAAAATAAACACGATGCATCGTGCCCCTACATCAGACTCCTAACTTCTGGCTCCTGACTTCCATTTTCTTTGCGAGATACGATTCACGAGATACAAGATACTAATTAAATAACCAGGTAACTAACTTTCAACAAAAAGAGGAAGTCATCTCTTCCTCTTTTTGTTGAAATATTCATTGGTGCCGGGAGGGGGATTTGAACCCCCACAAGCAAAAGCTCACCAGCCCCTCAAGCTGGCGCGTCTACCTATTCCGCCATCCCGGCAAAATCTTAATATAATTAAATTAGTCGTTAGCATATGATTAGCGTATAGCGTTTAGCGTATAGGCTAAATCCATAAACTAAAAGCTTAAAGCTAAAAGCGAAAAACCATAATTCAAAATTCAAAACATTTTTATAACCAATAAGGTTTCCAGAATTCAGAAGTCAGAAGGAAGTACAATAATTTCATATATAATATAAGTTATTCTGAATACTGGATTCTGGCTCCTGGCTTCTATTTTCTTATTTTCTCAAATGACAGGCTACATAATGTCCGCCATTTATATCGATTAATTCAGGCTCTTCCTGACTGCAAATTGGTATAGCGTATTTACATCTCGGATGAAAACGACAACCCTTAGGAGGGTTAAACGGGCTTGGAACATCTCCCTCTAAAACAATTCTTTGTCTGTTTAGAGTGGGATCAGGGATGGGCACTGCTGAAAGGAGTGCTTCCGTATAAGGATGTTGAGAGTTATCATATAATTCATAAGTAGAGGTCAGCTCTACAATCTTACCCAAATACATTACTGCAACTCTATCAGAAATGTGTTTTACCACACTTAAATCGTGAGCAATAAATAAATAAGTAAGTTTAAATTCCTCTTGTAAATCTTCTAATAAATTTATTACCTGGGCTTGGATAGAAACATCCAGTGCCGATACAGGTTCATCACAAATTACTAATTTAGGATTCAGGGCCAAAGCTCGGGCTATTCCAATTCTTTGTCTTTGTCCTCCACTAAATTCATGAGGGTATCTTCTTACATGTCCAGCATTTAAGCCCACAGTTTCTAATAAATCCTTAACTCTTTCTTCTTTTTCCTTTTTATTCTTTGCAATCTTATGAATAATTAATGACTCTCCTACTATATCACCTACAGTCATTCGGGGATTTAGAGAACCAAAAGGATCCTGAAATATTATTTGAATATTACGCCTTGCTTTCCTGAGTTCCTCTTTGTTTAATTTAAAGACATTTTCCCCTTCAAAATCTACCTCTCCGGCAGTGGGTTCTAAAAGTCTGGTAATCGTTCTCCCCGTAGTAGTTTTACCACAGCCTGATTCTCCCACCAGACCTAAAGTTTCTCCCTCTTTAATATCAAAACTTATTTCGTCTACCGCCTGGACATATCCTATAAGCTTGGATAATATTCCCCCTCTCACGGGAAAATATTTTTTTAAATTTTTTACTTTGAGTAACACACTATCTTCCAACCCCTTTACCTCCAGCGCTCTAAATCTTAAATTATCATCAATTTTGGGTAACACCTACTGTTTCTTGAATAGTCTTAAAATTAATCGCCTTTTCTTTATTATACATCCAACACCGTACAATATGGTTGCCTTCTATCTTTTCAAGCTCGGGTTCTTCTTTCTTACAAAGATCTATTGCAAACTTACAACGAGGATGAAACTTGCATCCACAAGGCAAGGCTAAAGGATCAGGAATTCCACCCTGAATAACTTCGAGTTTTTTCCCTGGTTTATCTGTTAGGCGAGGAATGGAATTTTGGAGAGCCATAGTATAGGGATGCTTCGGATTTTTAAAGATGGTTTTCACATCTGCATATTCTACCGCTTTACCAGCATATACAACTACTACATCATGAGCTACTTCCGCAATTACGCCCAAATCATGAGTAATCATTAAAACTGACATGCCAATTTCATCTTTTAATTTCTTTATCAGTTCTAAAATTTGAGCCTGGATGGTAACATCTAAGGCGGTTGTCGGTTCGTCTGCAATTAATAAATCCGGATTGCAGGATAAAGCCATGGCAATCATTGCCCTCTGTCTTTGTCCTCCGCTTAATTCGTGAGGATATTCATGAACCCTGGTTTCAGGAGAAGGCATACTTACTAATCTTAACATCTCTACGGTTTTCTTTAAGGCCTTTCCTTTGTCTAATTTTTGATGCAACACTATAGCTTCTGAAATCTGTTCACCAATAGTATATACAGGGTTTAAGGAGGTCATCGGTTCTTGGAAGATCATGGAAATATCGTTTCCTCTAATCTTTCTCATTTCTTCGGGGCTTTTCTTTAATAATTCTTCACCTTTAAACCAAATTTTACCGCTAACAATCTTTCCCGGCGGCTCCTGGATCAATCTTAATACGGAAAGGGCAGTAACGCTTTTACCACAACCTGACTCACCTACCATGCCCAGTGTTTCCCCTTTTCTTATGGTAAAATCAACACCATCAACTGCTTTAACCACACCATCATCAGTATAAAAATAGGTCTTTAAATCTTTAACCTGTAACAGTACATCCTCCATTTGCCTTTTTCCTCCGTAATCCAATTACTTTTTATTTAATTCGTTTTAATTTTAAATTTTCTATTCTTCCCGGGATTCTTCCTCTTTTGGCAATTGGTTTCCCTTCAACTTCTTTTATGTCTAAAGTCATATCAATGGGGTGGTATCACTTATATAACTACCTACCCCAAAAGCGCTAACCGGTTCTTTGCTTAATCGGAATACCTAATCTTACCGCCAATAAATCCTTCTTTAAAGCAGTGGCTACCCTTATGGATTCTTCT
>ASPA01000094.1 GCA_000405605.1 Atribacteria bacterium SCGC AAA255-G05 | reverse complement strand
ATGGAATACGAGGTAATTCGTTAGTAAGAAGTTAGCGTTTAGCGTAGAGCGTATAGTAAAGAAAAATAAAAAGTAGGGGCGTATTGCATACGCTCTGATAGCGCTTAGCGGATAGGAAAAGATAAAAAGCAAACCTTTTATACTTTCTTAATTGGTCAATTGGCAAATTAGTCAATCGGTCAATTTTAAATTTTTGAATTATGGTTTTTAGTTTTTCGTTTAATTAGAACTAAGAAGGAGAATTGCCGAATGAGTATGTATAGTGAAAAGGTGATGGAACATTTTAAAAATCCTCATAATGTAGGAGAGATTAAAGATGCCGACGGTATAGGAGAAGTGGGGAATCCTGTTTGTGGGGATATTATGAAAATCTATATAAAGGTAAAAGACAATAAGATAATTGATTGTAAATTTAAAACTTTTGGCTGCGGGGCAGCTATTGCTACCAGCAGTATGATTACCGAAATGGTCAAGGGAAAAGATATCGATGAGGCTTTGAAAATTTCTAATAAAGCTGTTGCCGAGGCCTTAGGCGGGCTTCCACCCATTAAAATGCATTGTTCTAATTTAGCGGCCGATGGTTTATCGAAAGCCATCGAAGATTATAAGAAAAAATCTAAGGTTAAGAAATAACAAATATAAACTAATTTAAGAGGTTATTTTATAATGACAACATTAAGTGTGAATGAAGTTTCGTTAATGGCGGCTTTTGTAGCCGGCCTTTTCTCATTTGTTTCTCCCTGTGTTTTACCCTTAGTACCGGGGTATATATCCTTTATTTCAGGGATATCTTTGGAGGATATAGAAAAAGGGGAAAAACAAAATAAGAATACCATAATTATAAGTTCTTTGTTTTTTATTCTCGGGTTTTCTTTAATATTTATTCTTTTAGGGGCTACCGCCACTTTTTTAGGTAGTTTTTTATTAGAAAAGGCCTTTATTTTAAAGAAAATAGGGGGAATTATAATTATAATTTTCGGAATACATATGTCAGGCCTGTATAGAATAAAATTTTTAGATTACGAAAAAAGGGTTTATACTAAAACTAAACCAGTTAATATTATAGTAGGCCCCTTTTTAATGGGTTTGGCCTTTGCTTTTGGTTGGACTCCCTGTGTGGGACCTATTTTGGCCGGAATATTAATTTATGCCGGGACTCAGGGAACAGTTTATCAGGGAATTTTATTACTTGCCATTTATTCAGCCGGCTTAGGGATTCCTTTTTTATTGACTGCCCTGGCTATCAATAAATTTTATTCCTTTTCCAGTAAAATTAAAAAGCATTTCAAAACAATAGAATTAGTGGGAGGAGTGTTACTGATACTGATCGGCGGTTTGATTCTTACTGATAATTTTCAGAGGGTAGTAGGTTATTTTCTTAAGTAAAAAATAATTATCTTTAAAAATTAAAATTGTGCAAATTGGCAAAGTAATAAAAATAAATTTAAATATAAACAAAAGAGGTTTGAAGTAAAAATGAAGATATTTTCTACAAAAAGAAATAAAATAATGGTCTTAGTAATTTTCTTAGTAATAATATTCTTTTTTGGATTAAAATCATATTTTAAAATAGACGAACAGAATGTAGAAGCAGTAGGTGAAGCTAAACCATTAGCTCTTAACTGGTTATCTTATGATGAAGGGCTAATAAAAGCAGAAAAAGAGGGTAAATATATATTAATTGATTTCTATACAGATAGCTGTAGTTGGTGTGCAAAATTGGATAAAGAAGTCTATTCAAACGAAGGAGTAAAAAAAATATTTTTAGATAAATTTGTAATTATTAAAGTAGATGCCAGCTCAGAAAATAAAGTAGAGGAAGATGGAAAAGAAATTACTGAAAAAAAATTAGCCACATTATATCAAATTACCGGTTATCCTACTATCTGGTTTTTAGAAAGCAATCATAATAGAATAGCTCCTTTGCCAGGATATGTTCCTGCAGAAAAATTTATTACTGTGTTGAATTACATTAGTGAAGGGTGGTATAAAAGTATTTCTTTTAAGGAATATGTGGAAAAAATATAATTAAAAAATTATTAAGTAAAGATAGTTTTAGTCAATATAGAAGGTCAAGGAATTGTAAAAGAGTTTATAATTTGCCTTGACCTTTTTTATAAGCTAAATAAAAATAATAAGAAGAAAAATAATTGGATTGGATAATGGTTAATATAAAAAATGAAGTTAATGATATATTAGAGGAGATTAGGAAGACCAGCCAAGGGAAAGAGATTGTAGTGGCTTTTTCGGGTGGATTGGATAGCACTGTAGTTTCTGCTTTGGCAATTAAGGACTTAGGGAGAGAAAAAGTTGAAGCGATTACAGTCAGTTTCGGAGAATATAGCTACGATAAGGGTTTGAAAAATATCCAAGATATCAGTAGAGCTTTAGATTTGAAACTAAAGATTGTTCAGGGGAAAAAAGAACAGGAAAGACTTTTAAAAAAAGGCCCGGCCTGTAATAAATGTACCAGGATAGCCAAGTTGGGAAGGGTAAAAAAAGAAGCATCGGGAAGACTGGTACTGACTGGTTCAAACCAGAGTGACACCTGGGGTAAGAGGGGTTTAAAACTATATAATGGTTTTTATACTCCCCTTTTAGAGTTAAACAAGGAGGAAATTCGAAAAATTGCTGATTATTTGGGTGTAAAAATCTTGCAGATAGGGGAAAACAAATTTAGAGAAGGCTGTAAATTAAAGCATTTACTTAAACCTTTAGCAACTTCCCATTATCATGGCCAGGCAGCAGCAGAAGCCAATGAGTTACTATTAAGTATTTTAGAAGAAGAGGGATACGAATCTGTTTTAGCTAACGTGAAAATTATTGGGCCCTTAAATAAGAATATAGGATTAGTAAATGTATCCCCTTTACCTGAAGAAAAATTAAAGGGAAAAATTATTGAAGAATTAAAAAAAGTGAAAACTTTGGAGCAAATTGAATTTTTAGATAAGCCAATTAAATTGATTATTAAAGCCAATAAAGGACAATTTGATAACCAGCATTCCCGATATTGGTTAGAAAAAGGGAGGCTGCAGCCTGATTTTTCTGTCCCCATAGAAGTGGAATGGTTATTGACTAGTAACAAGAGCCTGTCTACTTTCCAGGTTATTGATTACAAAATAATTGGGTAGTATAATAAAACAGTATCGAGTATCAAGTATATAGTATCGAGTAAAGAAAAGAGAAAGAAAAGAAAGATTCAAGACAGTATCGATACACAATACGATAAACTAACGACTATTCACTATTCACTAACGGCTAATTCAATTGTAAAATTAGCCAATTAGAGAATTGGAAAATTAATTCAAGGAGGAATCAATAAAATGGCTAATCAAAATTTATCAGAATTTGATATTCAAGAGGCTATTAAAGATGTAGCAAATTTAATGGGGGTTGCTGCTCGTACTGCTCCTAAATCTGCCGGTAAAGACTTTGTAGTGGTTAAAGCAATTTACGAAGAAGAAATAATCAAATTAGCCAAAGAAATGGTCAGTTATGGTGAAGAAACGGGTAAGAAAAATTTCGATCGTGATGGTGATAATGTTAAAAATTCTCTGGCTGTTTTATTGATAGGCCTAAAAGATGCTCAGTCTCTCGGTTTGAATTGTGGTGCCTGCGGGTATGACCAGTGTGCCGACCGAATTTCCCATAAAGGTAGTGAATTTGATGGACCTCAATGTGCTTTTAGACTTTTAGATATGGGAATTGCTATTGGGTCAGCGGTTAAAACTGCCGGAATAATGAATGTAGATAATCGGATAATGTACCGTGCCGGAGCAGTAGCTAAAAAAATAGGTCTGATAGATGCAGATTTTGTAATGGGTATCCCCTTATCGGTAACCGGCAAGAGTATTTTCTTTGACCGGTAAGCTCAATTAATTCACCATTTATTTTTAAAATAATAAAAAATTAAATTATTGCGAAAAAAATGCACACTATTTTGATAAAAAAATGTAAAAAATTAACCATTTTTATAGATATGGCTGACATTTACCAAGTAAATATTATAAAAAAATATAAAATAGTTTAAGCAAAAGAATTCACAAAGTCTTTGTTTATCGTAATTTTCAGTATGAAGATTTTATAAAAATAAAATAAAGTTTAAAAAGTTGGCACAGTAATTGCTCCTATTATAGGTTAGAATGAAAAAAAATCAGAAGGAGGTGAAACAGATGAAAACGAAATTGATGGTACTAATCTTAGTAGTTGCAATAAGCGTAGTATTTTTAGGCTTTGCTCAATCTTCTTATGCTCAACAAAATGCCCCTTTAGTGAAACAGAAAATGCAACAGCAAAAAAGCAGTGTATTTAGAGAAATGATGGAAAGAAGATTAAAAGATAGTCCTGCAGTTAAGATGGGAGAATTCATCGAATCTCTAAGCCTATCCGAAGAACAAATAACCGAAATTAATAAAACTTTGCTAGATTTTCAAAAAGATACCGTTGAGCTTAGGAATAGTATACAGATTAAAGAATTAGAAGTTAAAGCGTTATTATTAGAACCGCAAACTGAGCTGGTAAAGATTAGAGCAAAACTGCAAGAAATTGCTGATCTTCAGGTAGAATTAAAAGTTAAAACAATTGAAAAATATTTAGAAGTTAAAGATTTATTAACTCCTGAACAGCAAGCAAAATTACCCTTAGGCGTTCCTTCCCAAATATTTGCATTGGGAAAATTAGGTTCTAATACAATGAATAGAAGTTTTCGATGGTAAATATTAGAGTAGATTTAAAAAAGGGAGGAGAATAATCATTTTCCTCTCCACAACTTATTTTTATAGCGAGGAGTAAATACAAAATGATAAAAATGAAATTAGTCAAAATAAATAGAAACTTTGTTCTTGCTGCAGCCCTAGTCTTTCTTCTTTCTTTGAGCTGGGTAGGTACTATAAGCGCAGAAACTGAACAAACTGAACCTTATTTAGCTCTCGAATCTTTTAGTAATAGTATTGCAGATATTGCAGAAAAAGTTGGACCGGCTGTAGTAAATATAGATACAGTAAGGATGGTTAAACAAGGTTCTCCGTTTTTTTCGCAAGACCCAATATTTCGTCAATTTTTCGGAGAACAATTTAAGGACTATTCAAGAACAATCCCCCAAAAAGGTACTGGCTCTGGATTTATTATCAGCCAGGAAGGGTATATCCTTACCAATGAACATGTAGTCCATAAAGCTGAAAAAATAAAAGTTACTCTTTCTGATGGCAGAGAATTTGATGGAAAAGTAATTGGTTCAGATTTGGATTCAGATATAGCTATAGTGAAAATAGATTCAGATGATTTACCTATAGTAACTTTAGGTGATTCGGATAAATTAAGAGTAGGAGAAATTGTAGTTGCTATAGGAAATCCCTATGGTCTCCAACAAACTGTAACTATGGGTGTAGTTAGCGCTGAAGGTCGTTCTATCCCTGTAGAAGAGCATACTTATAGAAATTTTATACAAACCGATGCAGCCATCAATCCGGGAAACAGCGGAGGTCCGTTGCTTAATACAAAAGGAGAAGTCGTAGGAATAAATACCGCAATAATTGCTTATGCCCAAGGTATCGGATTTGCTATACCCATTAATATACCTAAAAAAAATATAGATGAGCTTATTGAATTAGGTAAAGTGAGGAGATCATGGTTAGGAGTGTATATTCAAGAAGTTACTCCGGAAATTGCTGAANAGTTTGACTTACCAGAAGATGCTAAGGGAGTTTTAGTTGGAGATGTGGTTAAAGATAGTCCGGCGGAAAAATCTGGAATAAAAAGAGGGGATATAATCACCAAGGTTAACAATGAAGAAGTTGATTCTCCGGGAGAACTTCAAGACAAAATAGGAAGTATTGAGATAGGTGAAAAAGCAAATATAGAAGTGGTACGAGATGGTAAAGAAATATCCTTTGTAGTAAGAATTGATGAAATGCCTACTGTGGATGAAGAAGGTAGCGAGCTTTCTAAAGAAAAAGTATTTTCTGTGCAAACAGGATTAAAAGTTCAGATGGTTACCCCGGAGATTGCTAAAGAAGTAGGATTACCCTGGGTGAAAGGATTAGCAATAACCGAAGTGATTTCAGGAAGCTCAGCAGATGATATGGGTTTACAACCAGGAGATATAATTTTAGAAGCCAATCGGGTCGAGGTGTCTACTGTCGATGAATGGGAAAAAGTAATTAGCAAATTAGAACCAGGAGATACGCTTTTATTATTAGTTTTCCGTAGCGGTCACACCTACTATGTTCCTATTAAAGTTGAAAAGATTGATTGATAAATTAGCGTATAGCCTAGAGGATATTAGTTATCCAGTTGCCCGGTTAACCAGTTTTCCAGTTAAAATTAAAGGTTACGGGTTGCAAGTTACAAGTTAGTTGCAGGGGAAGTAGGGGCGTATTGCAATACGCCCCTTGTATTTGCGGACTGTTTTATCATTGTAGGGTGAACTCATTTAGGAACGTGGCAATTTCAAACCTCAGACATGATAATCGTGTTTATTCAATTCAACGCAGCAAGCCGTATTACTACATTAATCAGTAAACTAAATTCAATCAGTCAATTGGCTAAATAATATTAACTGGTTAACTGGCAAACTAAACACTACCTATTAAATATCAATACATCGTGAACCCTTCTTAGGGTCATTATAATACACAGACATCGTGAACCCTAGAGATAACGAAATATCAAGACATCGCGA
>ASPA01000093.1 GCA_000405605.1 Atribacteria bacterium SCGC AAA255-G05 | reverse complement strand
TGCTATAGCAGTATTTTTATTTCCCTGTGCATTTTTAGGAGATTCATTAATTATTCCCAAGCTTTTAACTATTGCTGCTTTTTTTAATGGAGCTACTCGTCCTGTTTATGATGCCATAATGGTTGATATGAGTACTCCTAAAAATCGTAAAGAAATATTTTCATTTATATATTTAGGATTAAATCTTGGTTTTGGGATTGGTTCTCTCATTGCCGGATTTTTATATACGCGATATATTAAGTTTTTGTTTTTGGGAAATGTAGTGATAATTTTGTTTGTATGTCTTTTTATTTATATTAATATTACAGAGACTTTGCCTCATGAAGTACGATTAAAGAATAATAATGATAAATCGCTTCAAAAACAGAGTTTGTTAAAGATTTTATTACAAAAACCGATCGTAATATACTTTTCCCTGGTTTCCATTCTTTTTTATCTTGCCCATAGTCAGTTTTTTTTCAGTTTACCATTACAGATTAATGACTTGTTTGGACAGATAGGACCCCGATATTTTGGTATGGTAATGAGTTTTAACTGTTTTATTGTAGTCTTTATGACCATGCCCGTTACTCTTGTGAGCCGTCAAAATCGGCCCATTCTCAATGTAACTTTTTCAGGAATCTTTTTTGCAATTGGATTCGGTATGCTTTATTGGATTTATCAGTTTAATTGGATATTGGTTTCTACATTTATCTGGACCATTGGAGAAATTTTGATTCGTACTAATGCCGGAGTCTACATTGCCAATCATAGCCCTGCAACTCACCGGGGACGTTTTAATTCTTTGGTCACCATCAGCGAAAGTATCAGCCGAATTATCGGACCACCTATATTGGGATTAATAATTACCGAGTTTGACATTCGTCAAGTATGGGTATTTATATTTTTTACTTCTATTATTGCCACCGTATTGATGTATTTGATTTATCTTGCCGAACGAGGCAGCAAATAATAAAGAGAAGAATAATCTCACACCTTGCACCTTACATCCTACAACTTTCCTCTTTAATCCAAAAAACTTCCCCCAAAAAGAAGGATTTCCGAAACTTTTGTCGAATATATATTATGTAATCTTATATAACTAAAATTATAGCTTATTGCAGGTTTTATCACTAAGATACTTGCTTATTGCAGGATAAAGCTAAAACCTGCAATAATAAATTAGTTATTGCAGGATATTTTAATGGAGGTGTGATGTATTGAATCCAGAAAATTTTAAACAATCATCATCAGGTAAATGCATAAAGACGTTAACTGGTTATTGGGCTTATATACCCAATCCTCTACCGCCACAAATTAATTATAATAAGGACCTTATATCTCTGCTTTCTGAGGGTGATAGATTATTGGGTGAACTATCAGGGATTGGAAGATTATTGCCTAATCCCTATCTTTTAATTGCTCCCTATATTCGTCGTGAGGCAATATCAAGTTCACGAATAGAAGGAACCCAAGCTTCACTTAATGATTTATTCCTCTTTGAAGCTGGAAAAATTGAAAAACTTAAGATTTCTGATGTGCAGGAAGTAAAAAATTACGTTCAAGCCATGGAATACGGACTCAATTGTTTAAAAAATTTACCTATTTCTATTAAATTAATACGGAAAATTCATAGAATTTTAATGGAGGGAGTCAGGGGTAATTATGCTACTCCCGGGGAAATTCGTCATAGTCAAAATTGGATAGGTCCGCCAGGATGCTCACTTAGTGAGTCCACTTACACACCTCCACCAGTAGAAGAAATGTTACGCTCGTTAAGTGATTGGGAGAAATATCTTCATTCAAATCCTGATGAGCCTCCGTTAATTCAATGTGCTCTGATGCATTATCAGTTTGAGACAATTCATCCATTTCTTGATGGCAATGGTCGAATTGGGAGGCTTCTAATAACTTTCTTTTTCTGTAAAAGAGGGTACTTAAGTCAACCACTTCTTTATTTATCAGCATTTTTTGATAGGTTTAGAGAGGAGTATTACTCTAGATTACTTGCTGTGAGCCAAAGAGGTGATTGGCAAGAATGGATTAAATATTTTCTTCGAGGAGTTATAGATCAATCTAATGATGCTATATCAGACGCCAAGAAAATACTTAAATTATACAACGAATATAAAAGCATGCTTGAAAAAACTAAAAAAATTCCGGAATCTTCCCATAAATTGATAGAGGAAATTTTTCTAAATCCTGTATTATCAATTTCGAGATTGAGTAAAAAATGGAATATACCTTTTAATTCTGTAAAGACAGGTGTACTAAGACTGGTCAAAATTGGTATTCTTTGTGAACTACCTGGAAGGAAAAGGGATAAGCTTTTTGTTGCAACTAAATTAATGAAACTATTAACATCTGCAGATAAACAAAAGAGTAATAATAAGCCTTAGATGAAATTAGCTAACTTATTAAATTGCAATTATTGAAACGTAAAAGAAAAGGAAGAACTCTACATTATGTATTATTATGAACTCTCATGATTATATTCACGATTAGGCTCATGATTTATGCGTATTATAATCTTGTAAAAAATCTTGATTATTTTCATATAATATGATAGGAAAATAAGGCATAAAATATAATTAAAAAATAAAAAAGAAGGAAGTAATAAATGAAAAAATATCTTGAAATTATAAAAAAAACTATCCAGATTTTGGATTCTGTTTCATACGAAAACTATTCAAATAGAAAAGATAAAACCTATCTTGAATATATGAAAGGGTCCAGAGCAGACGAGGACAAACTAATATCTCCTATCTTATTCCGTAAATTTTTGGAATCAATACTGGGGTTTGAGTTGGGAAAAAACATAAATACACAGGAATTAAAAGTAGGTGGTAAGCCAGATTATATACCGGTTGATACCCATACCCATCCATTTGTATTTGATGCAAAGGGAACGGATACTTATAAATTATTTCAACATCATCCTCAGATTAAAAGATATATTCAGTCTCAGGGATTAAAGTATGGTATTCTCACTAATATACGTGATCTTGATGTTTACACTTCGGAAATGGAAAAAGAAATTGAAGAATATAACTTCAACTTTGAGGAGCTTTATCGAGACTATAAGGAAAGCTCAGAAAGATGTTTAGAAAAAGAAAATACCAAACGATTTTTGAAATTTGTAGAAAAGTTTTCTTACGTAGAGCTCACCAGAGAGAAAAAGATAGAGAGAATAGCTAAAGCAAAATCATGGAACGGAGAAGAAGATATCAATGTTAAATCCCTTACTGACCAACTAAGGTACGTTGTAAATACTCTACATGATGATATAAAAGAGAAAAAATCTGAATTAATGAATATGTTTGAGGTTGGAAGAGTATCGGGAGAGAATATAGTTGATGAGATAGAAGAAATTTCCACCCAATTCTCAGGAAGAGAAAGAGAAAAATTGACTACTGAAAGCTTCGATGAAATTATGCAAGCAGATGATACGACACTTTATGGAAAAGCACGAAATGCATTCTTCCGGCGTGTTGCTTACTTTGTGATGACTCGTATTTTACTTGCCAGGGTATGGGAAGACATAGGCTTTATTGAGCAGTCTCTTTATGACAGCGGTTTTGCAAAATGGTATGAAAACTTTAACCGTGAAATCAGAAGAGTTTTAAATTATGCATTTGAATTGTCAGAAGAAAGATACCCTTGGCTTTTTAATACGAATAATAACTACTCTTGGTATAAGCCTTCAGATGATGCTTTAATTGATTCACTTTATGAACTTTCTAATTTTTATCTTGGTAAACTAGATCAAGATATATTGGGAATGTTCCCAATATATCTTGATCTAGTTTACCAAGATAAAAATTAGAAAGTTCATAAAGTGAATCAATTAAAGCATCATCTGAAGGCTTATACCAAGAGTAGTTATTATTCGTATGAAAACTTTAACCGTGAAATCAGAAGAGTTTTAAATTATGCATTTGAATTGTCAGAAGAAAGATACCCTTGGCTTTTTAATACGAATAATA
>ASPA01000092.1 GCA_000405605.1 Atribacteria bacterium SCGC AAA255-G05 | reverse complement strand
CTCTTGGTATAAGCCTTCAGATGATGCTTTAATTGATTCACTTTATGAACTTTCTAATTTTTATCTTGGTAAACTAGATCAAGATATATTGGGAACAATCTATGAAGATTATATTGAAAAAGTTGATAAAAAGAATAAAGGACAGTATTATACACCTCGTGAGATTGTAAATTTTATTTGGGATAGAGTTGGGTTTAACAATCCCAAAGCATTTTTTTGGCATATTGAAGGAAAAAGAATACCTAAGCGAATTTTTGACCCCGCTACCGGTTCAGGAGGCTTCTTAGTAGAAGCTGCAAGAAGGATAAGAGATTATCCTCATTTTGATTGGAATGATCCCCAAGATCTTATGGATATGTTTAATGCTATTCTTTGGGGTATATTTGGTAGTGAAATTTCAGTCTTTCCTTACTATCTTACTCAAGTAAATTTACTTATCCAACTTACTCCTGTAATTAGAAGGTATATAGAATTAACAGGGAAAAAACCTCGTGAACAACCAACGCCGCTTGGCATCATTTGCGGAGATTCAATGGAGTTACATAATCCCGATACATCGCTTCTACCAATAGAAATTAAGAAAGAAAAAGAAGAACCTCGTCGTGAGATTCTTCATTTCACTATAGCGGAAAAGAAAATATATGAAAAAATTAAAGATAAACTTATAGGTAAATTTGCTTATATATGCGCGAATCCTCCGTATATAGGTGAAAAGGGACACAAAGAACTTTTTCAACATACTCTCAGATCTTATTCTTATTGGAAAAAATATTATCAAGGGAAGATGGATTATTTTTATTGGTTTATTATTCTGGGACTTTCAAAGTTAAGAAAATACGGAAAATTAGGATTTATTACAACCTCTTACTGGATTACTGCTGATGGTGCTTCAAAATTGAGAAAATATATTCTAGAGAATGCCAAGATAAAAGAAATGATATTCTTTGAAGAAGTGAAAATATTTGAACACGCTAAAGGTCAACACAATATGGTTTTTGTATTAACTAAATGTTCTGGGAAAGAACATGAAGAAGAAAGAAAAAATAATCATATTAAAGTAGTACAAGTGAAATGTAAAAATCAAGATTTACCAGGAAATAACATTAGAGAAAATCTAGATTTTCTAAAGAAACATATTCAGAAATATATAAATAGGCCACAATATAATGATAAGTACATAAAAGTTTTTTGGAGTGGTGTAAAACAAGGAGAACTTCCAAAAGACGGAGACGCATGGAATGATATTTTAATTGATAATTCTTTTAGGAAAATAATATCAAAAATAAAACAAAACTCAGTCCAATTATATAAGGTATTATATATTAATCAAGGTGTGGTCCCTGGAATTGATAGGGTTACAAAAGAGAATATTAAAATTTTGTCTACAGATATTATAAATAAAAGAAATATAAAAATAGGAGATGGTATTTTTATTTTAAGGGAAGATGAAGCTAATAAAATTGTATCAAATCCTGAAAAATATGAACTTTTAGTTTCTTCTTATAGAAATTCTCATATATCTCCATACTTTGTGGATATTCCTATAAATGAAAGAGAATATCTTATATATATTAATAGAAAGATTAATTTAAATAAATATCCCGAAATTAAATCTCATTTAGAGAAATTTAGAGAAATATTAGAAGCAAGATTAATACGCTATGAAGAAAAAGATTACAAGGAATCATATCCATGGTATCGTCTTAATAGGCCTCGTGATAAAAAAATATTATCTTCTGAAAAAATTGTTGTTTCTAATTGGGGAATTAATTGGCAATCATTTGCATATCAGTCTGGAAATTTTTTTGAAAAAAGGGATATAACCTTTTTTATTAAGAAGCCAAATATTGAGGAGTCATTATTTTATTTTTTAGGAATACTTAATTCAAATCTAATTAGATATTGGATGAAAAGTAAAGCAAAGCAAATAGGTTATATGCGCCAAAAACTTCAGGAACAGATTCCTATCCATTGTGTTGACTTTAATAAAGCTGAAGAAGTAAAGAGGTATAATGAAATAGTAAATAAAGTAAAATCTATAAAGAAAAAGATGGCTGAATTGGCTGAATATTCCAAATATTTTTCTGGTCTTAGAATTACTAGGTTATCAGTCAATAATCAATTACCAAATATTAATAATGAAGTGATTATAAAAAATATATCTCCTGAAAATATTTATAACATTCGTACTCATCCGGAAGTAAAGATAAAAAAAATAATGAACTTTAATGAAAATGAATTTTATTTCAGTAAGATAGAGAAGCCAGAACTAATTCTTACTGGTGACGCTCAGATTAAGATAAAAGATAAGAATAAGACATCGTTTTTTATAGAAGGTCCTTATGAATTGTTAAAGTTACTTTATGATATTTTACCAAGTTGGAAAAATAAACCATGGGATGAAATAAAAGAAAATATTCTCCTTCCAGACAGTATAATAAGTTTCAATATGAAGAAAGCTAATATTTTAAATAAAGTGCAAAATATAAGATCAGAAATTTTAGAAATTCAAAAGCAAATTGACCAAATTATTTATAAACTCTATAACCTAGATGAGAGGGAAATAAAAATAGTGGAAAGTGAAATAAATATAAAAAAATAAATAAAAATCGTTATATTGGCTTATTTGTAGAAATAATATATTTTTGCCATTTACTATATTTACTAATACAATTTACGAAAAAAATATATGAATAAAATGGGTCTATAACTAGTTTTACTTAATGGAAAGATTTCTAAGGAGAAAATATGGAAAATTTGGATATTTTTTTAGGATTTTTTGAGGAATTGAATACATTTTCAATACTTGCTCAAAATATAGGGTTAGCTTTTGTAGCAATTCTTATTCCTATAGCAATAGCGATTTTTAGGGATAAGAACTTTGAAACCTTAGATACAAATGTAATTTTAGATAGGGTTATTAATGGAAAAAAACTTGTAACATATTTGGGGATAATTCTTATAATTCCTTTTCTTTGGTATATTACAAA
>ASPA01000091.1 GCA_000405605.1 Atribacteria bacterium SCGC AAA255-G05 | reverse complement strand
GGGTATTCCGGGAATAGATAAAAGAGTAAAAAAATTCGCTGAAGATATAAGAAGAGAAATTAAAAAATAAATTATAGAGATTTAGTTTATATTATGATTGTACAGAAGAAAGATATTAAAAATTTTACCTTAAACGAACTTCAAGAAGATATTAAAAATTCAGGAGTTGAAAAATATAGAGCAACTCAATTATTTGATTTACTCTACAAGAAAGGCATAGAAGATTTCAGGGAAATGCTGAGTCTTCCAGCACCATTTAGAGATTTACTTCAGGAAAATTATTATATAAGCAAGATAGATTTAGCTAATTTAGCTAAATCGAAAGACCAAACTGAGAAATATTTATTTAAATTAGAAGATGAAAATTTAATAGAGAGTGTTCTTATATTTTCCGATGAAAGAGTTACTGAATGTATATCTACCCAAATTGGCTGTAAATATAACTGTTTATTTTGTGAAAGCGGCAAAAAGGGCTTTATCAGAAACCTTACAGTTGGTGAGATTTTAAATCAAGTTTTATTTGTTAAGAAAAAAATGAAATCAAATCCCAATAATATTGTATTTATGGGCATTGGGGAGCCTTTAGACAATTATGATAATGTTGTAAAAGCCATTTGCATATTAAATTCTAAAAATGCATTTAACATTGGAGCAAGAAAAATTACCCTCTCTACCTGTGGGATAATTCCAGCTATAAAAAGATTACAAGAGCGTAATTGGCAGATAGAGCTATCAGTTTCTCTGCATGCCCCGGAAAACAAATTAAGGTCTTATCTAATGCCGGTAAATAATCTGTACCCTTTGCCCGATCTAATAGAGGCATGCAGGAATTATGCAGATAAAACTAATAGACAGATTACTTTTGAATACATTTTGATTAAAGGAGTGAATGATTCACTGATTTATGCAGATGAATTGGCTAAACTGATTGGAAGATTTAATTCTAAAGTAAATCTAATTACTTTTAATCCTGCACCCGATTCCTTACTGCAGGCGCCCGCTGCTTCCCAGGTTAAATCTTTTAAAAATAAATTGATAGCTAAGGGAATTCCAACTACTATAAGAATTTCAAAAGGCGATGATATCTCCGCTGCCTGTGGACAGCTAAAGAGCCTGCATCTAAAATAATTTTAATAAACATTGATCATTATTTAACCTACATTTTATCGTGGTAGTTAGGTAAAGAAATCAGTTTACAGTTTTTGGTTTTCAGTTCTCAGTTTAGTTTTGAATTTTGAATAATAGTTTTGCGCTTTAGGTTTTTTGCTATAATTTCTCTACGCTCCACGCTCCACGCTAATTCTCCTAATCAGCTGACCAGATAACCACTAATAAGATAATTAATTCTTAACGAGATACGATTCACGAGATACGAGATACGAATTTTTTCTTGACTTTGTAAACATATCTGATATACTTTTAACGAAGATAATGTTGGCTAAGGGGCCCATAGCTCAGCTGGCAGAGCAACCGGCTCATAACCGGTCGGTCCCTGGTTCGAATCCAGGTGGGCCCACCAAAAAATTGGTGATTATTAATTTTATTAATAATACAGGTAGTGTGGAATTTATGATAAAGCATAAAATTATAAAAATACCAGAATTTTATCAAAACCTTACTTCTTTTATATAAGAAGTAAGGTTTTTTTTGTTTTATAGGTTTTGTAACTATGAAGAGAGGAGGAATAAGTTATTGATAGAAGAACAATATGATATTCTTTTAGAATTACAAAAAATCGATATTGATATTGATAAGGAAGAAAAAAATAAGAGAATTTTGCCTTTAATGGTAAAAGGAGTAACCAAAGAAATTCAGGGGTTGAAAAATAATTTAAAAAATAAGAACGAAGATTATAAGAATTTACAGATTAAATTAAAAAGAATAGAATTAGATTTAACTGAAAAATCTAATAAAATCAAAAAACATCAGGAAGATTTATACGGAGGAAAAATATCTGATATCAAGGAGCTTAAACAAATACAAAAGGTAATAGCTAATTATCAAAAAGAAAAAGCTAGTATTGAAGAAGATGTTTTAGATTTAATGGAAGAGGTGGAAGACCTTGATAAATCGATTAGTCATTTTGACGAAGATTTAAAAGTGAAAGAGGAAGAGTTTAAAAAACGCAAAGAAGAAATGAATTTAACAAGCTTAGTAATTAAAAAGAGTATGGATAATTTAAATATTAAAAGGGGAGAGATGTTAAGTAAAATAACCGATTGTCGTCTTTTAAATGAATATGAACTTTTAAGAAAAGAGAAAGGCGGAAAAGCCATTATGGAAGTTGATGGATCTATATGTCCAGGCTGTTATCTTGACCTTCCTAGTGATGTTATTTATCAATTAAAAAAGAATCGGAAGATAATAATATAAACTAAATCTCTATAATTTATTTTTTAATTTCTCTTCTTATATCTTCAGCGAATTTTTTTACTCTTTTATCTATTCCCGGAATACCCTTTACAAACCCAGGGTCATTAGCAATAGCAGTTAAAGCAAAATAAGGAGGCAATCTAAATCCTTTGTTAATATTTAAAGCTCCTATTAACTGTTTAACCACACAATCGCTCCCTGAATTTCCGGAAACCACAATGGAAAATATAGTTTTATTTCCAAATTTTACCCTTTTGTAAAGAACAGTCATTCTATTTATAACCGCCATAAGCTTTGCGGATATTGCATCATTATAATTAGGACACAACCAGATTATACAATCCGCCTTTTCTATCGCAGGGAAAATTTCTTTTACCATAATCCCTCCATAAAAACAGCTTTTTTCTTCACTATAATGGATGCAGGTTTTATAAGAACATCCTCTGCAGTCTACCACGGTTCCATTTTCTACGTGGAGTTCTCTTATATCTTCTCCATTAAGGTTTTCTTTTACCATTTTCCAAAGCGTAAGAGTATTGGATGTCTTAAAAAAACTCGAATGCAATACAAGCATCTTCGGTCTATTAATTATTTTTAAGTTCTCCTCGAATAATTTTTTTACTAATTCTTTGGCTTGTTTTTGGTAAATCTCTACAAGAGACAGGTTATATGTTTTTTGCCAGGTAAGAAAATTATTGAGATTGCAAGTAGCTTCTACAACTGGATGACCGGGGAACCTGCACCCCATCTGGTTGGTTAAAAAAATTATCTTTTGCGCGCTGCTCTTGGTAAATAATTCACTTGAACTCCGGATTATAATTACAGCTCTTGAACCTAAAAGGGAATCATCTCCTCTTTCCTTCAATTTTAGAAATATTTCAAACAAAGGAATATTAAATCCGCATTCATCTAATTCAACAGCAAATACAATCTTCTTATTTTGTAAATCAACAGGAAAATTCTGAATAGTTTTTATAACTGTTAATTGATAATTTTCTGTAGCTATTTTGACAACTTCGGCGAAACTATCCGATATTTTTCCCGGCATAACCAAATAAATCATTTCCATAAAACAATTTCCTCTACCGATAATTATCTATAAAATATTACCCAGTTCCTGATAACTTCTCTTAATTTTTTCTAGCAAAATAACTGGAAGGTCTAATCTTTCAATTTCGATTCCTGATTTAAGCAATCTATTTTTCGCTCCCATAAATACTCCCCCCATAAAAGTTGCACTATAATGCCATTTTCCGCTCATAGTGGCAATAAGAGGATAGCTCCCGGAAGATAAAGCGGGAGCTACATAAGGTTTAAAACCGGTCTCCCTCACTTCTAAGTTTGCTTTTACGGTCTGATCGGTAAGCATCTCAGAAAGACTTTCATTATATTTTTTTAAGCTGTTGGCAATTACCAAACCCCGGCCATGGGGACCAAAGGCTCTTCCTTCTCGATTATATTCAGCAGTTTCGGTATTTTGTTTTGCATAATAGACTGCCCGGGCATGCATCACCCCTAAGCCATATCCTCTTATCTGGTCTGCCGCCAATCCTTTAAAATCAAACTCTCCGCTTCTACTTTTATTGCTAGTCAGAAAAACAGCTTTGCACAATAAGTCTACCGGGTCCGATATAACGGCAAATATCCCCTTAAACGATTTCTCCCGGGCCTTTCGGGCATAATTAGAGATTATCTTAGAATTTCCTTCAAACTGCTTAATTCTCACATCTTCTTGTTTTTCTCCCAAAGAAGGAACTCCCGTTGTTGCACAAAATACAAACATGTCACAATCAAAAATATTCTCTTCTCTTATCGGGCAAACCTCAGGAAAGTTCTGAGCAGCAAAAGGATAAAATATCTCATTTGCCTCCAATTCCCATCTTTTTATCGCATTTATATTTTTATCATATATTCCGATAGATTCAATACAACTTCCTCCCAACAATCTTAAGCCGGCAAGGAGAACTCCTCCTACATCACCCAATCCTACAATATTCACTTTCCACCGGGAAGGGAATTTATAATTTAATACATCTTGCCAGTTAGGATATTCGGTATTAAGTGAACTCACTCTTTTTTCTTTTATTCTTTGATTAAGCCATTGAGGTAAATCGTAATCAATCTTTTTGGATTTTTGCAGCAGGTGGATACCCTCTTTTTTTAAAAAAATAAGGGAGGAATCGGAAATACAAAAATTTCTTCTTGATTTTAAAGGATTTGCCGGGTTAAGTACATAAATTATTCCTTTGCTCTCTTTGGCTTCGCTTTCGGATATTCTATTTAATTTATTGTATTCCGATTGAGAAATTAGTATTTTATCTTTTATTTTATAGAAAAACATTAAAGATCCTTCTTAAATTTAAAATTTACTTTCCCCTGTCTGCTATCCCTTTGGTACGCCGTAAAAGTTCAAGGCTATTTCTTAAATAATGAGAGGGACTAAGACTTAGATTATAATCCATATCTTCTCCCTGGTCAGGATATCGGGGATAAATAATCACCTCTCCTAAATGATCTAAAGTCAACTTTCTTTGTTGAATTACCTGGTATTCATTTTCCAGAGCTTCTAATATAGTTAAGGCATTTTCAATACAAACTTCGGAAAAATTATAGATGGTTTTTGTAGAAATATTTTTTAGAAATGAAGGGAAAGTATATGGTAGTATCCGACTAATAGATCTAACTAAATTTCCTTGAGTCCTTATCTTTCTCTTTAATGCATCTCCACCAACAAAAGGATACAATTCGCTTTCATTAAACCAAAACCTGAGATTGGGAATAAAATGGGCACAATCAGCATCTCTATTTAATATAGTTGCTATCTCTTTCCCACTACCGGACAGTGCTCCCACAATTATTTTTTTAACTTTGATATCATATTTTTCAAATAAGGGTTCAAGGGTCTTTATTCTATACCCTTTATGCAAATAATCATCAATAAGAATTACGGGCATATTAAATGAATGAATTATTTTAACTTGATTTTCCAGACTCATATAGTTGGGGAAGGCGCCAATCTCAAAACTTTGCATATCGGAAGCAAATATTTTTTCTGTATGAAGAGATTTAGTTACCGTATTGGGTACTACCATCTTATGCAGTACCTTTCCGAAAGGTACACACATTGACCTTCCTAAAACTCGAGGGGTTAACGGTATTGTTGAAACATTGTTTAGCCTACAAATTTTCTTCACAATAGTCTGGTTAATCAAATTTATATTAAATGGTAAAACAATATTCCCGGGATAAAAAGTAGTAAACGATTTTAATAATCTTTTACGTGATATTATAACTGATTTTTTAATGTTTAAATTTTGGCAGAAAGGTTCTTTTATAATTGTCTCGGTATCCAGATTGACTATACAGGGTTTACTCATATCCACCACAAATACCGGGTTGTCTTTATCGCTGAAGGGTAAGCGATAAAACCCCATAAGCTCTAAATTCTCTCTCAAGGAGTCTAACGGATAATTTTTTAATATATTTCTAAATATCGTATAATTGTAATCTTTCTCTATACAAAAAGAAAGGGTTTCGGTAAGAATAACCTGCTCAAGGTTTTCGAGTCCTGGTCTATTTTCCATATCACTTATGGTAAAAATACCATCAATAACTATAGTGCGGCCAACTGCATTTTCCCGGATGTACTCAGATATCAAGTTGTCCTTGAACTCCTGGAAAAGAATGTTTGAACGAACCCAATGAAAGGCTGAAAAACCCAATATCATTCCATTGTGGCGAACATCGCGCAATAGCAAAATTCTCGGATTTAGTTTATGACTAAACTCAACCAACTTTTTAGATACTTCGTTTCGATTATATTTAGAAAAAACTTTCTGACAAAGTTCTTTTATTAAATCCGGGGTAATATCTTCAATTACCTCCACATCGATAGAGATAGTCTGTACTACACTTTTATATTGTGGCTCTCTTTGGTATAAACTATTATTGTAAATATATTTCTGAGCCAAAGGGTCGATAAGTCTGGAAATATCTCTATTTTCATCTATATTATTTCTTATTTGAGTCGAACTTATTTCTTCATAACGAGTAACAAGATTAAGATTGAAAGTATTTTCCCCAATACTTTCAATTGGTATTTGAACTTTTTTCTTTTGCTCCTCGATAGAATTTGAAGCCTTTCTATCAAAAATAATATGAGGAAAAGTGTGGATTGAATTTTTTGATTTTTTCTTTTTGTAAGCAGAGGCATTTAATATAACATCACTGCCTGCTACAATGTAAACCTCGGAAAAAGGGAAATTTTCCCTCAGAGCCTTTAAATTATCTGGATTGGCGATATTAACCGGCAAATCTTCAGGATATAAATATACATTAAGTTCATCAGCAATAGAAATATTTATTAT
>ASPA01000090.1 GCA_000405605.1 Atribacteria bacterium SCGC AAA255-G05 | reverse complement strand
ATTATTTTGCATTTTGCACACATTTTTTTAACTGATGATCTTACTTTCATTTTTTTCTTCCTCCATGAAATAGTATATCGTATATCGTATTTCGTATATAGTATATCGTAAAAAAACTCCTATATAATTCCTAATAATAACGTTTTCTGAGGACAATTCTCCTATGTTGCATATCATAAAATCATATAACAAAAATACTCTGCATGATACGATATACGAAATACGATATACAATATACTAAATTACAATCTATATACAATTCTACCTTGGGTTAAATCATAAGGTGACATTTCAATTTTCACTCTGTCTCCGGGTAATATTCTAATAAAATGCATCCTGATTTTACCTGAAATGTGGGCTAATATTTCGCAACCATTTTCCAGTTCAACCCGAAAAGTAGCATTTGGCAAGGACTGAATTACTTTGCCTTGCATTTCTATGCACTTTTCTTTTACCATCAACTATTCCTCCGCCTGAATTCTTTTTATTCAAACTATTTATCAACTGCAACTTATTTAAAGATTAGTAATTATTTCGTTACTAACTACGGTTATGGCTATTCCAACTCTAAAGTAGTAATTCCCTCTTTTATATTTTCTAATATTTTATTTAAGGTGCTTGCTGCTAATTTACAACTCTTTCTTATGTATTTAATTTCTTCAGGAGACTTTAAAATTACCATCAATCTATTTATGCATTCCTCGTAACACTTTCTTGATGGTTAAAAAAGCATTTTCACTTAAATTAGCATCTATCACTTTCAATAATTTTTTTTCTTTGTAATATTTTTTTAAAGGTACAGTTTGTTTATCAAATACTTTCAATCTATTCTTTATGGTCTCTTTTTTATCATCCTCTCGTTGATACAACTCTCCGCCACAAAGATCACAGGTATTATCTTTTTTTGGAGGATTAAATGACAAATTATAATTAATGCTACACTTTTTACACACTCTACGGCTAGATAACCTTTTTATTATTTCAGAGAAAGGTATCTCAAAATAAAATACATAATCAACATATTTATTGAGCTCTTTATTTAATTTCTCTAATGAATTTGCCTGTTCAATATTTCGGGGAAAGCCATCGAAAATATAACCATTTTTACAATCTTCCTGCTTTATCCTTTCTTTTATTATTTCCAGAATAGTATGGTCAGGAACTAAACCTCCCTTTCTCATAATATTCTCAACTTCTATACCCAGCTTATTATTTTTCTCTACTGCTTCTCTTAAGATTACACCTGTTGAAATTACCGGAATTTTGAATTCTGCCTGCAACCTTTTTGCTACAGTTCCTTTTCCTCCACCTGGAGGACCTAACAATATCAACCTCATAACTTTCCCTTTCTTTTTAAATCGGTTATATTTCTTTTAATCAACTTTTAGTTCAAAAACGACTGTTTTTTTGGTTAAATAGTTCACTAGTTTAATGCTACTATTTATATTAACCAATTAACGGTTATGTGACTAATAAAACCTTACCATTTATTAATACCAGAATTCATGATAAAATACAAAAAATATACCAAAAAAAGATTGATACCATCTTTAAAGAAAAGAGGTGCTTATGTTAAAACCCCATCTAATTAAAGTTAGGCAAAAAGCCAATGAACTTTATTTTAAAAAAAACTCTCTAAGAGAAAAATTACCAAGTATTTAGGAGTATCTATGGAATTTGTAATATCCTGGACCAAACAATCTAATCAAGATCCTACTCCCGATCAAAGGGGTTGGAAAAAGGATAGACCCAGAAAATATACTGACAATCAAGAAAAAAAGATCTTATCTGTCTACCATAACCTTAAAGATAACCCTTCTTCTTTCTTCTGTGGGGCTAGTGCTATCGCCAATCTCTGGAAGAGATATTATCCTTTAACTTTACCCCCTCACCTTCGCTACATAGGCAGAATCTTAAAAAAGCACCAACTTACCGAGAAGATAAAAAGGGGTAAGAATAAAGGGGCTTCTCGTTATCTACTCTATCCGGAATACACCATCCTTAATATTATCTCCCAAGGGTCACTATTAGAGATAGATTTTATCGGCAAGAAGTTTATCCAGGGGAGAACTGAGCCGCTAAACTTCTTAGGCTTCTCCTTAAGAGGTAAGCGTTCTTTAAAATATTTTACCCGGGTAGAAAGCTATAACCAATAGGAAGTAATGACCCAGCTAGAAGAATTTATTCATAAATTCGAAAGACCCTATGCGGTTAAGATGGATAATGATTTTGTCTTCTTTGGTCCTTCCTCTAAGGAGAGATTCTTATCCAAGGTAGTTCTCTTCTTACTTTTGCATAACATCATCCCTGTTTTTACTGCCCCTCGTAAGCCCTGGAATCAGGCCTCTATCGAAGGGACTAATAGTGTCTTCTCCCGGAAGTTCTGGAACAGATGTCATTTTGAATCAGTATCCGAAATAGACAGACGCTTAGCCGACTTTAACCTCGATTACCAAAGATACCTAAATTATCAAAGACCAGATACTTTTAAAGAGAATAAAAACTTCTCTTACTGTGTCTACTTTATCAGAAAAATATATCAAGAACCAGATTCAACCCAAGGTTATATCCAGATAGGGAGTAAAAGAATCATCCTTGATCCTTCTTACATTAATCTATTTACCCTATCTAAATGGGATCTAGAAAAAGAGATTCTTTATATCTATATTCAAAGAGAAAGACAATTTGAGCCTGAGCCACCCTCTTTTTATTTACAACTTGTAAAGAAAATTCCCTTTGAAATAAACAAAGCAAGTGATAAAAAGGTGGTAGACTTTTATTTGTCATAGAACCATTAACTAGCTAACCAAGTAACTAATTAACGAACCTTATTAGTTTATAAAAACTATTTCTTAATAAATCCTTCATAATGCCTCATTAACATGTGTGATTCAATTTGTTGGACGGTTTCTAAAGCTACTCCAACCATAATTAACAAAGATGTTCCTCCGAAATAGAAAGTAGTAATACCAGTAATTTTTATTAAAATATTGGGTAGAATAGCAATTACGGCCAAAAATAGTGCACCGCTTAATGTAATACGAGTCATTATATGATCAATGTATACAGTAGTATTTTTCCCTGGTCTTATTCCGGGGATAAAACCTCCATATTTTTTCATATTGTCCGCCATATTGGCAGGATTAAAGGTAATTGCTGTATAAAAGAAAGTAAACAGTATAATTAATATAGTATACGAAATTAGATATAATGGCTGTCCCGGTGAAAGAGCATCAGACATACTTTTCATAAAAGGCAAATTTTGAAAAAATTGTGCAATAGTAGCTGGGAAAAGTAATATTGCTGAGGCAAATATTATCGGAATAACTCCAGCTTGATTTACCCGTAAGGGAATATGGGTCCCTTGGCCACCATACATTCTACGGCCTATAACTCTTTTTGCATACTGAACCGGTATCCTTCTCTGTCCTTTTTGAATGGCAATAACTCCTCCAACAACAAGTATAGAGACTATGATTAAACTTACCATTGGTAAAATACCAATTTCTCCAACTTGAAAAAGTTTAGCAGTTTGCACGAGCTGAGTAGGAATTCTGGCAATAATTCCAGCAAAAATAATTATAGAAATTCCATTACCAATACCAAAATCAGTAATTTCTTCACCCAGCCACATTAAAAAGCAAGTGCCTGCGGTAAGAGTAATTAATAATAAGAATCTGAAACCAAACCCCGAAATCATTAATACTCCCATGTTTTGCAGCCAAACACTTATTCCAAACGCCTGTATAATAGCTAAAAATACTGTTGAATAACGAGTTATTTTGGTAATTTTGGTCCTGCCTTCTTCCCCTTCTTTAGCCCATTTTTCCAAAATGGGAACTACAGCTTGCAAAAGACTCATAATAATAGAAGCATTAATATAGGGCATTATTCCTAAAGCAAAAACAGAAAAACGGCTTAATGCTCCTCCGGCAAAAAGATCAAAAAACCCCAATATTCCTCCCTGAGCAAATAGATTAGCCATTGCTTCTTTATCTATACCTGGTAAAGGCAAATGACTCCCTAGTCTAACTACAACCAACATTCCTAAAGTAAAAAGTAATCTTTTCTTTAAATCAGGAATTTTAAATAAATTACGAAATGTTTCTAACAATTATACCACCTCTATCTTCCCACCAACTGATTCAATCTCACTGATCGCTTTTTGGCTAAATTTATTTGCTTTGATAGTTAATTTCTTATTTAAGCCACCTTTAGCTAATATTTTTACTCCATACCCTAATTTTTTTATAATTCCTTTATCAATTAATTCTTTCTGGGTAACTACATCGCCATCTTTAAATATATCTAATCGTCCAATATTTACGATACTATAATTTTTTTTGAATACACTGGTAAAGCCTCTTTTGGGAACTCTTCTATAGAGAGGCATCTGACCGCCTTCGAAACCCGGTCTGACTCCACCACCCGAACGAGAATTTTGCCCCTTTGAGCCTCGACAGGAAGTCTTACCATGCCCTGAACCACAACCTCTGCCTACTCTCTTGCGCTTTTTAATTGATTTAGGTGCCGGGTATAAATTATTTAATTTCATTGCTTGTTACCTCCCTTGGTTGTAACCGTTGGCCATACATTTCCAACACACTTTTCCCTCTTAATTTTGCTACGTTTTTTGCATCCTTTAAATTTGTAAGAGCATCCATAGTAGCTTTGGCAATATTTAAATTATTATCACTTCCTAAGGACTTAGTTAAAATATTTTGATATCCTGCTGCTTCTAATATCGCTCGAACAGCACCACCAGCAATAACTCCGGTTCCAGGAGAGGCTGGTTTCATAAAAACCTTAGCAGCTCCATATCGTCCTATAATTGTATAAGGGATAGTTCCTTTTTTTATTCTTAATTTTATCAAATCCTTCTTTGCTCTTGCCGCCCCTTTTTTAATTGCCTCAGAAACGTCTTTGGCTTTCCCATAGCCTATACCTACTATTCCTTCACCATTCCCCACTACGACCATAGCAGAAAAACCAAATCTCCTTCCACCTTTTACAACTTTACTTACCCTATTTACAAAAACAACTGTCTCGTTTAATTCTAAACCTTCAGGGTCTATTTTTAGCACTTATCCACCTCCTCTCCCATTTTTTCTTAATATAACTTTTGGTTCTAAATATTTTTTGTTAAATTTCTCTTCTCTTTAAATTTATATTAAAAAATATCTTCTCAAATAATTTTTTAGACTAAAAAACTATCTTTCCTTTTCTAGCACCCTCTGCTACGGCCTTTACTCTACCGTGATAGAGGTAACCTCCTCGGTCGAACACTACTTTTTTTATGCTCTTTTCCTCTAACTTTTTAGCTAACAAGCTGCCAAGCACTCTAGCGGCCTTCATATTCCCCTGGTATTTTTCTTTTTTCTTTATTTCTGGGTCGAGTGTAGATAGAGAAACTAAAGTTATTCCTTCCTTATCATCAATTACTTGAGCATATATATGCTTTAGGCTCCTAAAAATACATAGGCGTGGCCTTTCGCTACTACCGGATATATTTTTACGTACTCTTTTGTGTCTTTTGATTCTAGCCAATCTTTTGTCTATTTCAGTCAATATTAGCACTCCCTTCCTATAAAATAATCATTAATAAATAGTCGTTAGCAAAGCACAAAATGCAAGATAAATTAGTTAATTGTCTTCTAGTTAGATATTTAGCTATTTTAATACTAATATATATTAACCAATTAACTAGCTAACCAATTAACTAACTAACTAACGAATCAAATTAGTTTATATTGATTATTTTGCGCCAGTTTTACCTACTTTTCTTCTCACTACTTCGTCGATATATCTTATTCCTTTCCCTTTATATGGTTCCGGTTTCCTTAATAATCTTATTTTAGCAGCAGTTTCCCCTACCAACTGTTTATCAATGCCTTTTATTTTAATTATCTTCTGTTTTTCCACTTCAAATTCTATTCCTTTAGGTGGTTCTATACTTATGGGATGAGAATAACCTATCTGAATGACCATTTTCCCATCTTCAAGAACAGCTCGATAACCTACTCCCTGTATTTCCAAGATTTTTTCAAAACCTGAAGAAACTCCCTTTACCATATTATTTATTAAAGCTCGACTTAATCCATGTAAAGATCTGTGAAATCTACCATCGGAAGGCCTGGAAATATAAATTTTATCCTCTTCTATCTTTACTTGGATATCTGGATGGATGTTTATCTCTAAAGTACCTCTTTCTCCGGATACTTTTATCTTATTATTATTTAATTCAACTTTAACTTCTTTAGGAATGGTGATTGGCATCTTCCCTATCCTAGACATATAAAACCTCCTCTTTTCGTATTACCTATCGCGTATATCGTATTTCGCAAATCGTATTTCGTATTGCGACTCTGCCCTGCTCCCTGCAAATATCATTAAGAGGAGCGTAACAAGCCTGCCCCAGCGAAAGCTGGGGAAGTAATCTTATTCCCGAGATTGCCACACTCCCTGCGGTCGCTCGCAATGACATTTTTGTTTTTTTTATTCCGATTTCTGGCTTCTAACTCCTGACTTCTTTTTCTTCACGATATACGATATACTATATACTATTTCATTCTGACTTCTGGCTTCTGAATTCTGTCTTCTATTTTCTTCACTATATACTAATTTATATTTACCAAATATAACAAATTACTTCTCCACCAAGATGACGCTGTAGAGCCTCTTTACCAGTCATTATACCTTTAGAGGTAGAAATTATAGCGATCCCAAGACCGCCTAATACTTCTGGTATCTCGTCTTTTTTTACATAGACTCTCAATCCAGGCTTACTAATTCTTTTAAGGTTATTAATAGTCTTTTCTTTATTAATATATTTTAAATAGATGGTCAATTGACCTTGTTTGTTATCCTCTCTATATTTATAGTCTCTAATAAAACCTTCGTCTTTTAATATACGAGTAACTTCTAATTTTA
>ASPA01000089.1 GCA_000405605.1 Atribacteria bacterium SCGC AAA255-G05 | reverse complement strand
CATGGCTTTAGGAGATTCTTTTTATTATGAAGGATGGCAATACAATATGCAGGGTGATTTGACGTTTCACGGTTCTTTGATTCAAGACCAACGTGCTCCGGTCTCTAAAGTGGCCGGTTTAAGGGCACCGGACACAGTATTTCCCTTTACGCCGGGCATAGTTTTAATAACTTTTAAACTCATAAAATTTGGTAGTTCTGCACCAACCAGTTCTCCTTTACAGAATGCAACATCTACATCATTACCTTCTTTCAACAAGTCAACAATTTCACTTATTTGGTCCTTAGATAAAGATATTTGCTCATAATTTTCTTTGTTCATAAAACAATAACCACTACCATCATTATATAGATATTGCATGGTTTTCCTGTCAATTATGGCTTGTTCCATTTTTTCACCTGCTCTGAAAGTTTTGTCTATAACAAGCCCGCTTTTTAAATTCTTAAATTTAGTTCTTACAAAAGCACCACCCTTACCGGGTTTTACGTGTTGAAAATCAACAATGCTATATATTTCACCATTTAAGTCGATAGTTAAACCTTTTTTAAAATCGCTGGTAGAAATCAATATAAAGCCTCCTGTTTGCTTAAATCTTTATTTCTGAATTATTCTCTTTATTAGTTAGTTAATCAGTCACTGTAGGGGCACAATGAATTGTGCCCTTCCTATTTTAAGGTCTGCCCTTACTTCTTTCTATACAAATTTTTTACAAAAACTTTCTACTTCTTTTTTTACTTCGTCTTTTATTTTCTGATTTTCCGTATCATTCAAAACTCTGTTTATAAATTCGGCTATTACTCCCATATCCTTCTCTTTCATCCCACGGGTAGTAACTGCCGGAGTCCCGATTCTTACTCCACTGGCAACCCAAGGCTTTTGAGGATCAAAGGGAACCATATTCTTATTAACAGTAATTCCGGCTTCTTCCAAAGCTTTCTCTGCCTGCTTTCCGGTAATTCCTTTATTCCTTAAATCTACTAACATCAAGTGATTATCAGTTCCGCCGGATACTAAATTATAACCTAATTCTAATAATTTATCTGCCAGGGTTTTAGCATTTTTAACTATTTGCTTTTGGTATTCTATAAATTCCGGGGTCATTGCCTCTTTAAAACAGACCGCTTTAGCTGCGATAACGTGCATTAACGGGCCGCCCTGAATCCCGGGGAATATAGTTTTGTCAATTGCGTGACCATACTCTTCTTTACACAGAATCAAGCCGCCTCTCGGTCCCCTTAAGGTTTTATGAGTAGTTGTGGTTACAAAATGACAATGGGGCACAGCACTCTGATGAAGGCCGGCAATAATCAAACCGGCGATATGCGCAATATCAGCCATTAAATAGGCTCCTACTTCATCAGCAATAGACCTAAATGCGGAGAAATCTATCTCCCGCGGATAGGCACTCGCTCCGGCTATAATTAATTTTGGTTTATTTTTTATAGCCAAATTTCTTAAGTTATCATAATCTATTCGTCCGGTATCTTTACCCACTCCATAGGGAATAATATTAAAGAATCTACCAGAAAAATTTACCGGACTTCCGTGAGTAAGATGGCCTCCGTGAGAAAGATTCATAGCTAAAATTGTGTCTCCCACTTCTAAAACACTAAAATAAACCGCCATATTTGCCTGTGAACCGGAATGTGGCTGAACATTGGCATGCTCGGCTTTAAATATCTCCTTAGCCCTCTCAATAGCTAAATTTTCTACAATATCGATGTATTTGCATCCACCATAGTATTTCTTTCCCGGATATCCTTCAGCATACTTATTGGTCAAAACTGAACCTTGTGCTTCTAACACTTCCGGGGAAACAAAATTTTCTGAAGCAATTAATTCTATGGTGTATTTTTGACGATTCTCTTCATTTTTTATAGCTTCAAATATTTCTGGATCTACTTTTTTTAAATTACTCATCTTCTTCTCCTATTTATTTTTATTAATTACATCTTCAAAGATTTAATATTTTTGGGAACCAGGTTAATATTTCATAACCCTCCTCAGTTATCAGAACCGAATCTTCAATCCTTACTCCGCCAACTTCAGGCAGATATATGCCGGGTTCTATGGTAACTATCATTCCGGGTAATAAAACTGTATCATCACTGAAAGAAACTCGAGGTAATTCGTGAATATCCAACCCTACTCCATGACCCAAACCATGGCCGAAATATTCTCCATAACCCTTCTTTACTATTATGTCCCTTGCTACCGAATCCACTTCTTTGCACTTCACGCCCGGCTTTAAAAAATCGAGGGCTGCTTTTTGAGCTTCAAATACAATTGAAAATATCTCTTTTTGTTTTTGATTTTCTTTACCCATAATTATAGTACGGGTTATATCAGAATTGTAATTTCGGTAATTCGCTCCCATATCAATAGTTATAAGCTCTCCTTCATCAATCTTTTTTTCAGAAGGTTTTCCGTGTGGCAGGGATGATCTTTCTCCGGAAACTACAATTGTTTCAAAAGCTTCTTTTTGGGCTCCTTTTTTTCTCATAGTATAAGCTAACTCAGAGGCAATATCAAGCTCTCGTACACCCGGTTCTATCATTTCAAATACATCCTTCAAGCTTTCTGTGGTTATCTGAGCAGCTTTCTTCATTTTAATGATTTCTTCCCTATCTTTAATCATTCTTATCTGCTCGATAATGTTTTCTGTAGGAAGAAATTCTATAGATTCAAAACTTTCAGAATATTTCTTAAAATCAGCATAGCTTAAATTACTGCTTTCAAAAGCTATTTTTTTAATCTTATTTTTTTCTATTATCTTTTTTAATGCTAATATGCGTGCGTTTTTTTTCTTTGGTTCATCAGTTATAATTTTAAAATCAGAACTTTCTTTTTCAGCTTGTTCTGTATAACGTGAATCAGTTAGCAAGTAATTTTTATCTCCAGCCCCAATCAAAGCAAATCCTTCCCCGTCAAATCCGCTTAAATAATTTAAGTTTTTTAGGTTACTAACTAAAAACCATTCGATTTCTTTGTTCTCTTTTTCTATTTTATCCCTAAATATTTTCAATCTTTCTTTAATCAAGATTAATCCCTCCCCTCTCATACTTTTCAATAATTTTCTGGCTTATCTCTTCAATAGATAAATCAGTTACATCAATAATACAATCTGCAGTTTGTTCCTTCCAATCCGACTAATACTATATTTTTCATAATTTACTAATCTCTCCTACTAAGTCGTATTCGGAAGCTTCTGTTACTTTCACTTTTATAATTTTTCCAACCGTTACCTTATCCGTTCTTATTACAACTTTTCCATCTATTTCCGGAGTGTCGGCTTGGGTTCGGCCAATTGCAATTTTCGGTTTTCCTGATTTTATTTCATCGACCAGTACTTCTATTTCTTTTCCTATGGAATAACTATTAATTTCTTTTGAAATCGACTGCTGAGTTAGCATTAATTCTTTCAAGCGTTCTTTCTTAATTCGCAGAGTAATTTGTTGAGGAAAGTCATAAGCCGGGGTTCCCTCTTCTCGTGAAAAAATAAAAGTCCCTAACCTTTCAAATCGAAATTCATTAACAAAATTCAATAGCTCTTCAAAATCCTCATCAGTTTCACCGGGAAATCCCACCATAAAAGTAGTGCGCAAAGTTAAATTAGGAATCCTATCTCTTAATTTATTAATTAATGAAATAATATAATCTTTTTTAACCGGCCTATTCATTCTTTTTAGTATTTTATCACTTATATGCTGTAAAGGTAAATCCAGATAGGGACATATCTTGGGAGAATTTGCTATAACCTTAATTAATTCATCATTATAATGAGCAGGGTGAGTATATAGGAGTCTTATCCATTTTAAATTATTTAATTTAAGAAGAGAAAGTTTCTTTAACAATTCAGCTAATTTATATTCTCCATAAAGGTCGATTCCGTATAAAGTTGTATCTTGACCAATTAAAATAATCTCTAAAAGTTTTTGTTTTTCAGAAAGTATTTTTACTTCGTCAATTATATCTTCCATCTTTCTACTACGATAATTTCCTCTGAGTTGAGGTATCAGGCAATAGGAACAATTATTTTGACAGCCTTCGGATATTTTAATATAGGCGTAATGCTGAGGAGTTAAAATAGTTCGAGGGGTATTATGGTTATAAAGAAATTTAGGTTCAGGAGAAACTGTATAGATTTGTTCGTCTTGCAAAACACTTTTTACTGCATTATCAATATTTAATAAATCTCCGACTCCTAAAAAAGCATCAACCTCGGGAAATTCCTGATTAAGATTGTCATCTTTATATCTCTGAGGAAGACATCCGGTTACTATGATATGTTTTATCTTTCCTTCTTTCTTTAATTTTACCAGATTTAGAATTTCTTCAATAGATTCTTCCACAGCATCTCTTATGAAACTGCAGGTGTTTATGATCACTATATCTGAACTATCAATCTTCTCACTTACCTGGTATCCTTTTTCTCTTAACTCTCCACAAATTATTTCAGTATCGACAAAGTTTTTAGGACATCCTAAAGATTTAATTCCAATTTGCATAATATATGATTTTTTGTCCTTTCATAATATAGTGTACAGCAAACAGCACTTAGCGTATAGGTAAATCATTCAATACCAAACTAAAAATTTAAAGCGCAAAGCGCAAAACCATAATTTAAAATTCAAAACTTATTTTTCCCTTTGAGAGTTAATATGCTTGAACCTAATATTTTCGCTAATTCTTTAGTTTCATTTAAGAGATATTCTATCTGGTTGTTATTTATTTTTTTAGCGTCTTTTAGCAAGTTAAGCCAGTATATACTTTCATTAGCAGATTTAAGAGAATAATTAAAATATTTAGTGAAATCTTTTTTAGAACTAGAAGCTTGGGCTTCAACGATATTTGCCCCGATAGATGTAGCTGATCTTAATAGTTGTTTAGAAATAATTTGAGCAGAGCTATCTTTTGGTAGATTATCTAAAAATTCTATCATTTTAATAGAATATTGATATGTTCTATCTTTTAGTTTCATTTTATATTTTAAGTTTTCATTTTCCATTTTGCAAATTATCCTTTCATGTATAGCAATGTTTTCTTAATTTTAAATTTTGAGCTTTGGTTTCGCGCTTTACGCTTTACATTTTTCGCTGTATGTTATTATCTAAAAAACCTGTACTTCTGCTTATTCTCTGCATCTATTGCTTTTACGTATCCCTCTACAACTTCAGGCGGGCTACCCTTAACTAAACCAATTAAACAAAAAATTCCGATAATAATATCTTCAAAAAATCCAAAAAACGGAACTAAAAAATCAGGGATTAAATCATAAGGTGATAATGTATAGGCAATTGCCCCGTATACTAACAATTTCAAATAAAAAGGTACTCTCTTGTCTTTAAGCAATCTTAAAGACAATTTTATAAAATTAGGTATATGAAATATTATTCTGGCTAAATGCATCTGCTTTTTTAATTTACCATATGGGTCTTTATTTTCTTTAGACATAAAATTTACTCTCCATATTTTTAGCTATCCTTCCCTCTGTCATTCCCGCGAAAGCGGGAATCTATCTTTCTTTTCTGTTTTTGTAGGGGTCGAATTCATTCGACCCGTCCTTATTGCGGGCTCGATGAATCAAGCCCCTACCTTGACAGGCGAGACGCATGTCCTACGTTTGAAGGCAAATGTTATATTGTTTCCCTCTGTCATTGCGAGCACCGTTTTCGGTGCGTGGCAATCCCAAGCAAGACAAATGTTATATTAATTGTCTTACTAATTTTAACATAGCTGCCAGAGAAGCGTCAATTAATTGCATTGACTACAAAATAAATAACTCCGGAATCTCTTCCGGAGTTATTTATTTTGTGATATCCCTTTTCTATTTTACTTTTGTATTTTTTTATTTTCTTATACCTTTTAATTTATAAGCAGTTACTAAATCTTTCTTACCTTTTATTTTTAATTTACGAGGAAGCTCAAATATGAATTTTTCCTTAACCTTTTGATAAGTGCTTTCACCAATCACAATTTCTCCTGGTTGAGCATTAACCTGTAATCTTGAAGCCAAATTTACAGTATCACCAATAACGGTAAATTCTTTCCTTAAAGATGAGCCAATATCACCAGAAATGCAGAACCCGGTATTGATTCCGATCATTGCCTTTAAATTTTTTAGTTTATTGACTATTTTTATTTTTCCATTTTTATCAATTGACTCAATTATCTCTAAACTTGCCCTCACTGCTCTTTCCGGATCATTTTCGCGAAAATAAGGTGTACCAAAAACAATCATTAAACCATCGCCTAAAAATTTATTTATTGAACCTTCATATTTATATACAATGTTAATAATTGGTTGAAAAATTATATTTAAAATATCAGTAGCTTCTTTGGGATCTAAACGATCTGAAAGATATGTAAAATCATTTATATCTAAAAATATTACTGTAACTTCCCTCCGTTCACTCGGTAAGCTTCCCTTCCCTTCTAATATTCGGGAAGTTACCTCCTCAGGAACATAGGGTTTAAATAATTCTAACATTTTACTTTCTTGATTTTCTTTTTTCTCTTTCATTTTCTCTTTTTCCATACTAAATTTTTTTTAATTAGAACAGGCGTCTCGCCTGTCTACTAGTTGCTGTAGGGGTACGATTCATCGAACCCGTCTTTATCTCTCCTCTCCCCTCGGAGGGAGAGGGTCAGGGTGAGGGGGAATAAATTAAGATTTCTACTATTATAACAAAAGCTTAAAAATAAATAAAGAATAAAAAAAGGGCACTTTCCGTACGTTTTTAGGATATTCTATAAGGATACGACAGGACGTGTCTTTTGGGTTCTTGTTTTATTTCCTGTTTAAGGATGNGGAATAATTGCAAAGATCGTAATTTCACCTTTGCATGGACCATAATAGAAGAAAATTCTATATGCTGCCGAAGTACTTTGCTCAACATAAGCCTCAAAAATCTTTTCACCACTTGGTCCTTGAAGAGAATG
>ASPA01000088.1 GCA_000405605.1 Atribacteria bacterium SCGC AAA255-G05 | reverse complement strand
CTTTATTAAACCTTTTTCTTTCTTGCACAAGTATAAATAATCAAACCTTTCCAGTGCCTCTTCTATCCATTCATATGCATCCTTCCGGAATCTCTTTTTAAATTCTATTACCTCCGATTCTTTCAAAAACCTCTTTACTTCAACAATACTGCTTAATTGTGAGTCATTCATAGTTATCACCATAATATAGCTATTATGACTCTTACCTTTAGCCTGTCAAACTTTTATCTGTCAGGGGCCTGTTTCAGGCTCATCTTCAGATTAGAAAAGACTGGGTTTTATCCATTTTTGCTGATTAAGTTTTCAAGGTACATAGAGTAAATAATTTAAATAGGTTGTTTGATACTATCGAATACTATTTGTAAAGTATGGGTACTTTTTGGGTAGTAACCATATTATACTTTACTCTTTTTAAACAGAATCGCCATCTAAGATTTGTTTAATTTTTAAATATCAAAATCCATCAAATAAAAAACATAAAAATAAATTCTACTTTTAATTTATATTATACTACATAAATTTTAAAAGTCCTTCTTTTTTTAAAAAAATGGGAATTTTTTTAAAATATTTATATTTCGCCTTTATAATAATTATCCCAATCCGGGAATTTCTAATTTTCTCTCTAACATATTAAGTAATTTAGTAACTACAGAAACCATTAATAGATATATTACTCCTATTACTAAAAAAACTTCTGTATAGGCAAAATAGCGAGAAGCGATAATTTTCCCCGCCCCGGTTAACTCTACACAAGTAACCATAAAAGCAAGTGAAGAATATTTTACTAAATAAATAATTTCATTGGAACAACCTGGAATAGCCCTTCTTAAGGCCTGAGGGAGAATAATATATAAAATGGCTTTAAGCCTGGTCATCCCCAGAGCTTCAGCGGCCATCATTTGGCCACTCTTAATCGATTGCAGTGCCCCTCTTATATATTCGGAATGGTAGGCACAACTACAAAGAATAAAGCCAATAACTGCAGCTGCAAAAGGAGAAAAGAAAATACCGACAGAGGGTAAACCATAATAAAGGATAAAAAGCTGTACCAATAAAGGAGTGCCACGAAAAAAAATCACATAAACAGTGCATAGCGCGGAAATAATTTTATTCCCGTATACTCTCCCCACAGCTATCAAAACCCCTAAAATAAAACCCATAGGGATGGACAAAATTATTAGTTTAATTGTAACTAATGTGCCTTCTAATAAAGGGGGTAAGAGAATATTTCGAATAAAATAATAAAATTCATTCATCTTCTTTCACTCTACTCTCCGTATAACTCAGTTATTTTATTAAGAAATCGCTTGGTACGTTCATATTTGGGATTATTAAAAAGTTGATAAGGTATTCCGCTTTCCAATATTTTCCCATTTTCCATAAATATTATCTCATTTGCTACCGAACGGGCAAAACCCATTTCATGAGTAACCACCACCATAGTCATCCCACTAAGAGCTAATTTTTTTATTACTTCTAACACTTCCCCGATTAGTTCCGGGTCAAGTGCTGAAGTAGGTTCATCAAAAAGCATCACTTTGGGGTCCATCGCTAAAGCTCGGGCTATAGATACTCTTTGTTTTTGTCCTCCCGAAAGTTGTGCAGGATATAAATCGGCTTGCCTTTCTAAACCAACTTGTTTTAATTCTTCTATCGCTTTTTGTCTAGCCTCATCTTTCCCCATACTCTTTACTTTAATTAATCCTATTTCGACATTCTTTAAAGCATTTAAATGATCAAATAAATTAAAATCCTGAAAAACCATACCCATTTTCTGGCGAAATCGATTAATATCCTTCTTATCATGGGTTACTTCTTCGTTTTCTAACCAGATTTTGCCTTTGTCCGGAATAGTCAATTGATTGATACAGCGAAGCAGGGTGCTTTTCCCGCTCCCCGAAGGACCGATAATGACTTTAGTCTCTCCTTTTTTAATTTCAAAAGAAATCCCTTTTAATATCTCTTCTTTTCCATAACATTTGTGTATATCTTCTACACGTAATACAAGATTTTTATCCTTCTGCATCTTATTTAACTTCACCTTTCCCCCTCTCCATAACCAGGAATTCTCACTTTATTTTCTAAAAGATCAAGAATTTTCACTCCGCCATAAGTTAAAATAATAAAAATTACTGCGCAGGTGAGAAAAATGGGCATAGGTTTATAAGTTCGGGTAGCAATAAAATTAGCCCTGGTTAATATTTCCATTACCCCCACAGCATAGGTAATTGCCGAATCTTTTAAGAGAATAGCATATTCATTAGACCAACCGGGAATAGAAATCCGTAAAGCCTGGGGTAAAATTATATACAAAATTGCCTCATATTTCTTCATCCCTAAAGAACGGGCAGCTAACATCTGCCCCTCACCGAGTGATTGGATGCTCCCTCGAAAAATCTGTGATTGATAAGCGGCACTTCGTAACCCTAAAACCAGGATAGCAGCCGTAAAAGCAGGTAAATTAAGCCCAATAAGAGAAAATAGCCCAAAATAAAAAAGAAAAAGGAGGACCAGAACCGGAAGCCCCCGGAAGAACCAGACATAAAGAGAAATTAGACCGGATAAATATTTATTCCCATAAACTTGACCTACCGCCATGGGAATCCCTATCACAAAACCCAGGCCTAAAGCCCCCCCTACCAATCCAATAGTTATCACACAGCCTTTAAGTAAATAAGGGAGAGATTGGTAGATTAATGCAAGATTTTCATTCATAGTTATTATTCTCACTTTATAACCAAATAAAGGTGGAGAAATAACTTAAAGATAAGAATACATTTTCTCCACCTTTATTATATCTTTTATTCACTAAAATATTTAATAAACAATTCATCCCATTTGGCTGACTTTCTCAACTTAGTTATTCCTTCATCAAGCAGTGCTTTTAATTCTTTATCTTCTTTTCTAACTGCTACTCCGTACTCTTCTCGTGTTTCGATTCTTCCAATAATCTTCACAGGCTGGCCTTTTCTTATAGCATCTTCCACCATTACGTCATCCATCATAGCTGAATCTATTCTTCCGTTTACCAAATCTTTAACCGCCAAAGAAAAACCTTCATACAATTTTAGATTATCTTTGGGAAGTATACCTGTTTTTATCAGGTTTTCTTCAATCCACTCTGCAGCGGTACAACCTCTCTGGGTTCCTACTGTGTATTTATCACTGCATAAAGCTGCGATAATATTAAGATCCGAATCTTCTCGAACACATAGGGCTTGATTGATAACCCAGTAAGGTATACTAAAATCTACCTTTTTTAGCCTCTCTTCATTAATGGTCATTCCTGAATAAACCATATCAATCTTTTTGGCCAATAAACTGGCAACTATACCATCCCAGGCCGTAGGTTGATGTTTAACTTCAAAACCTATTTCATTAGCTATCCAATTGAGGCATTCAACGTCAAAACCAACAGGGTTACCTTTTTCATCTATATACGCATAAGGTGGATAATCAGCATCAATACCATTAATGTATACTTTTTTCTCTGCAGCCAATAAACTAATACTACCTGTGCAAAGTACAATCAATAGAGAAAAAACAACCATCAGTACTAATTTTTTATTTCTCATTCTTTTTTTCACCTCCTTCCTTTTTAATTTTTTTATTTCCGATTAACAAAGCAAGAAAATAGACCTTCCTTCAAGAATCTAATTTCATTTTGTAAATCTACATATCTATTCGACAAGGATTTTAAAAATCCTGCTTTATTTTAATAAAATTATAGAAATTTTTAAATTACTTTTTCCTTACATCAAATTTTCTCGACTTAAGTCTTTTTTAAATGGTAAATAATAACATCCGTAAAATTTCAAAATAATTATCTGATTCAAATACCAGGTCGGTAGAAGATACCTGTTCCATCCCTGGATAAAAAGATGCTTTAAATGCTCTTACATGTTTTTTGTATGATATTTTTACTTTAAAGTGCTCCGGTAATTCAATTTTACATTTATCAATATCTCCTTTTAGTATGGACTCAACCCCTTCTCTTATTTTTTCAACTGCAAGCTGGGGATGGATACTGATTACTGAATTACCTACACCTTTATTTACCGCCACAGTTTTGATGTTTTTATTAACTTTATTCGCTTCCTTGCAAATTCCTTCATCCCCGCTTATAAAAACCACTGGCACACCCATAGTAGCAGCAGCATAACCATGAATTAAAAATTCGCTGGCATATTCTCCGTTTAATTTTATATAATTTAAAGTAGAGGAACTCAAAGTATGGGATAAGGGATTAGAACTTGAACTGCCAAAAGAATGATAACCAATCATTAATAAAGCATCAAATGATTCATCCAATTCCTGAACCATCAAATATGGATGTTCACTCCAACCCCGAACCAATCTAATGCTCTGTGGCAATTCAGCTGCATCAATATTTCTTCCGGTATCGTGGGCATCTTTAATCCAGATTTCTTTTGCTCCCGCCTTTATTGCTCCTTCACAAGCTGCTTTTACTTCATCGGTCATCTGTTTGGCAAACTTCTGGTAATCAGATTTTGATTTTTCAGTTTCATCCCAATGGGCAATTCCGGTAATTCCCTCGATATCAGCACTAATATAAATTTTCATAACAGTTCTCCTTTAAAAATTAATTTTCGGTTAATATTATTATTATTATTCTACACGGATGATACAATTTCCTCTTTTTTAAAAATAATTCTTAAGTAAATTTTAATTTTATAATAATTTTGAATTTGTTATTCCCGCATTCTCTGTCATTCCGCCACTTTATGTCATTCCCGCGAAAGCGGGAATCCAGATTAATAAATTTATTTACTTTTTGGGTTGTAATTATGCTATAATAAAATCAATAAAAATAATTAGTGAGGAGATTATGACCAATAAAAAAGAGGAATTTAAAGTCTCCGGAGAAGATATTATCGAAAAAATTAAAGAAATTATAAAAGAGGGAAATGCCCGAAGAATAATTATTAACAATGAAGATGGCGAATCAGTTGCTGAATTTCCTTTAACCGTAGGCGCCGTGGGAGCTCTTGTTGCCCCGATATTGGCTGCTGTGGGTGCCATAGCTGCTTTACTTACCAAATGTACTATTGTAGTTGAAAAAAAATAAAGATAAATTTAATATTTACAAACCTTTAAAAAGCATCGGGAATATAAATTTTCCGCATATGCTCTGATTTCTGCATCAATTTTTTTATATAAATAACTTCATCTTCTTCTACTCCCAAGGTCTTCACTACATCTGAAACTTTCCAGCCCTTTTCCAGGGCTAACAAAATTAAGTCTAATTTTTCATAAGAAATACTTATTACCTCTTCATCATCAATAATACCTGGCATAATATCCGGTGAAGGAGGTTTCTTTATAATTCTTGTGGGAATATTTAAATATTGAGCAAGCTCTCTTACCTGGGTTTTATATAAATTCAGAAGGGGCATAATGTCAACGGCATCATCACAACCATGTTTCACAAAATATCCAATTTTATATTCACTCTTATTGGCTGCCCCTACTACCAATCTATTTTCCATTTCTCCATAAAGATAGAGTAATATCATTCTCAGTCGATGTTTTACCCGACAATAGGCATTGCCTTTGGTCAGATAAGAACTATATTCTTTGTCCTTAAAACCTGAAAGGCTCTCTAAAAAAGGAAGCTTCCCGGTCTTTCTCTCATAGAAATGATACGCTTTTCTAATTAAGGCTCCTTTTAATTTCCCTAAAGAAAGAAGTTTATCCAAAGGAAACAGTTTATATACGCCAAGTTCTTCAAGATAAGGAGTAATATCAACTAATTTTGCTTCAATCCCCAGTTCTTGGGCAAAGTTTAAGGCATCCTTTATATGTTCTTTTTTCGAATCTTTCTCCGGCATAATCAAAGCGAAGGTTTTCTCCGGACCAAGTGCCCGCACACACAAAGCCGCAATAACTGCCGAATCAATGCCCCCGCTTAATCCTAATATTACTCCCTCTCTTTCTAATTTTTCGCTATATTCTCTAATGAAATTCTCCAAAGAAAGGGCTGCCTTTTCAGGTTCAATCTTCATTTCGGCCTTCAATTTTTCTAAAAGAATTTCACTCATTATTTTTTGCTGTCCTACGAAATATTTTTAATATTTTCCCTTTATATTCTTAAATTCGACAAAAGATTTAAAAATCCTTCTTTTTGAGAAAAACCCCCTCAAACCCTTATGAAATAAGGCTTTCCGCCCATATCTAAAATAAGCTATTTTAAGTCCTTTTAAGCGCCTATTTTAAAAAATATGATAAATCACTCCAGGCAACCTCAAGAAACGCCGCTACGGCGATATTTCGTTAAAACTCTTATTTTGCAAGGCTTTCAGAGTGCTAAAAATAGGCTTTTTAGCCATTTTTTGCTCATTTTCTCCCTATTTTGGAGTCACTATTAACATCCTATATACCAATAAAAACGCTGAAACCTTTGTATCTACTGCATTTTAGAGCTTTACTGTTTTTTGCTATAAAAACTGGTAAATGCTCTAATTCTATTATATTGATCTCCATTGTTTATGCCGTATTTTGTAATGACAGAAAGAAGGATTCCCGCCTGCGCGGGAATGACAGAGGGGAAATAGTGTAAAATCTGTGGAAAAATAGCTTCTTGAAAGCCTTATATTGTAAGGGTTTCAAGGGTGGGCTTCGTATTTTGATTTTAAGCGCCTATTTTGCCTCAACCTATACTTTTACCCTCGGAAAATGAGTCTTTTTTGACCTATTTTTGCTTTCTCAAAATCCAAAAATGGCTTCCTGTAAGGGTTACAGAGTTTCGGGGAAGCTAAAAAAGGCTAAAAAAAACGTCGTAATTGCCGATTTTTCGAAAATTGAGACCCGTTTAAAGGCACTCTACGTGCGTTAAAAAGCCATTCCTGAAGGGGGTCTGAAAGCCTTGTAAACAAAGGCTTTTAAGGGAGGAGAATAGTAACAGAGAACATCCTATTTTTTCTATGGTTTAGCTTTCCCTTTTACAAAGTCTTCCTTTGGAGCGGCTATCTATAGTAATTCCTAATGTCTTAACCATCTGGTTAAGAAAGTCCGCAGATCCCATAGGT
>ASPA01000087.1 GCA_000405605.1 Atribacteria bacterium SCGC AAA255-G05 | reverse complement strand
AGAAAGATATGCCTATTCATTTCGGTTTTAATAAAAAAGATTTAATTGTAATTAACCTCTGACCTTAAGTCACTTGAAGTTTCTACGCTTTTTCTGGGTCCTTTCTCGTTTTTACCTTTAGGTTTTTAATGAGTCAATTCGTTGACTTCGTTGCATTAAAATGGTATGTTGAAGTTGGAAAAAAGAATATTTGATAAGTAGATCAGGTAATCGCGGAAGAAATACTATTTCTTCCGAGGAAAGTCCGAGCTCCACAGGGCAGAGCGCTGGGTAACCCCCAGTGAGGGTAACCTTAAGGAAAGTGCTACAGAAAATACACAACCGAACACTTAATTTAAGTGCTCGGCAAAGGTGAAAAGGCAGGGTAAGAGCCTACCGGTTGTTAGGTGACTAACAAGCTTAGTAAACCCCGCTCGGAGCAAGACCAAATAGGAAGAGCTGTGGTGGCCCGCTGAATCTTCGGGTAGGTCGCAAGAGGTGTAAGGTAACTTACATCCCAGATAGATGATTACCACCCTTATAAGGGAACAGAACTCGGCTTATACGGTCTACTTATCAAAATAAATAGATATATAGACATACGATAAAACATTTTATTGTATGTCTTTTTTTATTTTATCCCCCTCAAGATATTCCTCGTGAAAATTAACTTAATCCCTAATGAATCTTCCTTCCGTGGGGAAGGGGATGAGGTATCTTTCTATCCCCCCCAAATACGCTAAAAATAGTATATCTATTATAGAAAATACGCTAAATATGTGGTGTTTTCTAATTTATTTAAAAAAAATCAAATTATTTTCAAAAAAAAAGAGGGTTTTTTGAAAAAGTGTAGTATAGTATATGTAGTGGAGCAAAGTGGAGTGAAGTGGAGGATATAATATAAAGGAGATTTTATGTTTTTAGGACAGTATGAGCACGCTATCGATGAAAAGGGAAGATTGATTGTACCGGCAAAATACCGTGAATCTTTAGGTGAAAAATTTATTATTACTTTCGGTCTTGATACTTGTCTTTTTGTATATCCTCTTGAGGAATGGAAAACTCTGTCTGAAAAAATGAAGCTGCTTCCCTTAGGCCAGAGAGATGCCCGAGCATTTAAGAGAATACTATTTTCCCGGGCCACTGATTGCACTATGGATAATCAAGGTAGAGTCATTATTATGAAATATTTGAGAGATTACGCTCAGATTATTAAAGAAATTATGGTTGTTGGGGTTTTAGATAGGATAGAGATCTGGAGTAAAGATGTATGGCAAAAATACTTTGAAGAAGTTGAAAGTTCATACGAAGATATTGCCGAAAGAATATACGAACAAGAAGGGTAATCTATGGTAAATTCCTTTCACATTCCTGTGTTAACACAAGAGATCTTAAATTATTTAAACTTAAAGAAAGGAGGTGTTTATATCGATTGCACATTAGGAGGTGGAAGGCACTCCAAAGCTATTTTGGAGAACATTTATCCCCAGGGTTCACTGATCGGCATCGACCAGGATATTGAGGCAATTGAAAAAGCAAAAGAAGAACTAAAAAGTTATATCGATAAAATAAAATTAGTTAAAGGTAATTTCAAAAATTTAGAAGAGATTCTATCAGTCTTAAAGATTGAAACAGTTTCGGGGATAATCTTTGATTTAGGAGTGTCCTTTCACCAGCTAAAAGAGAAAGAACGAGGATTTAGTTTTAAAGAAGACAGCCATTTAGATATGCGGATGGATTTAACCCAAGAATTTAACGCTGATATTTTGATCAATAGTTATTCCGAAAAAGATTTGGCTGAAATATTTGAAAAATATGGCGAAGAACGGTTTTCCAGGAGGATTGCCCGCTTAATTGTAACAGAACGAAAAAAGAAAGCCATTACTACCACCAAGCAGTTATCTGATTTAGTAATAAGGTCTCTTCCCAGGACTAAAAAGAGGCACACCTGGAGAATTCATCCGGCAACAAGGATATTTCAGGCTATCAGGATTGAAGTAAATCAGGAGCTTAAGGCCTTGGAAACCGGATTGAATCAGGCAATTAGGATTTTAGAGGATAAGGGAAGGATATGTGTTATTTCCTACCATTCATTAGAGGACAGAATAGTTAAACATCTATTTAAGGAAGCAGAAAAAGAAGGGAAAGTACAAAAGAATTACGGGTTGAAAATTATAACTAAAAAACCAATTAGACCTTCTTTGGAGGAAGTAAGGGACAATCCTAAAGCAAGAAGCGCCAAATTGAGAGTGGCAGAGAAAATAATAAAAGTAAAGGGGCGGTAAAATATGAGAGGGAACAGTGCTATAGCTACTGTTAATTACGAAAACAAGAATGCCTTAATTATTTTTGGGTCATTTTTAGTATTAGTAATTTTTATCACTTCTGTAGTAATTTTTTATATTTCTAATAATATTATATTAAGCGAATTAGGATATAAATTAATAAAGTTAGAAAATGATAAAATAGTCTTAGAGGAAGAGAATAAAAGGCTTGAACTTAGTGCAGAGACTCTTTCTGCTTTAGGTAGAATTGAAAAAATTGCTTCTAATCATTTGGGAATGATTAGGCCAAAGGAAGTAAAGTTTATTGCTTTAAACTCCGTTGCTAGGATTAATTCCGAAAATGATATCGGGGCAATCAGTAACAATTACGAAAAGGAAAATAATTTTTGGGCTAGTTTTGACCTAGATAAAGTAAATGATTTGATTTTAGGGGTATTAAAATAATATACTTGTCGCAATATAGATTAAAGAGGGCGGAAATAGTTGTTGCTTTCAAAAGAGAAAAAAGAACGTATTGTTTTTTTACTTATAGTATTTATAATTCTTTATTTTTCATTAATTTATAGGTTATATAACATTCAGGTTATCCAAAGTAACAAATATAAAGAAATTGCCCAACAAGAACACCTTACTTCTTTTTCTATTGAAGGAGAAAGAGGTAATATTTATGATAGAAATTATAAAAAATTGGCCGTGAACGTTAATGTTCAATCTTTATTTGCTATTCCTCCCAAAGTCAAGAATCCTCAGGAAACTGCTCAAAAAATATCTTCAATTTTAAATTTGAAAACAAAAGATGTACTGGAAAAATTAAACCAGAAAAAATCTTTTGTATGGATAAAAAGGAAATTAAGCGAAACAGAAGTCACAGAGATCAAAAAATTAAATTTAGAGGGATTTGATTTCTTGGATGAGGGCAAAAGATATTACCCCAAGAATTATTTGGCTTCTAATTTAACGGGATTTGTGGGAATAGACAATCAAGGACTGGAAGGTTTGGAATCATTTTTTGATAAAGAACTAAAAGGTTTGCCTGGTTTAGTAATTTTAGAAAGAGATGCTATAGGAGGCAAGGTACCTCTAAGCATTAAAGAAAAAGCGTAGAAACTTCAAGTGACTTAAGGTCAGAGGTTAATTACAATTAAATCTTTTTTATTAAAACCGAAATGAATAGGCATATCTTTCTCCAATTTTAATTCGAAAAAACGGTTGAGGGTCAAATAAGCAATGTAATTTCTCTTCGCATCAGCAGTACTTAATTCAATTTCCATATAGATGCCGTTATTTCTAAAACTATCTATTCTCCCCTGGTATTGATAATAAGTACTCAAAGACCGCTGATGAATATAAATATTTTCCGGCCGAATCCCTATATGGGCTGGTTGTTTTAATTCAAATGATTTTAATTCTTCATCTTCACTTAACCAAAATACATTCTTAATTCCGGTAAACTGAGCGACAAAGATTGAGTGGGGGCGTTGAAAAATATCCTCAATGGTCCCTTGTTGAACAATCTCGCCATTATGAATTAGGGCAACTTTATCCGCTAAATAGTTAGCTTCTGTAAAATCATGGGTAACCATAATAATAGTGGTGTGTATAGTCTGGTGGATACTTTTCAATTCTTCTTGAATAGTCCATTTAATATTAGGGTCCAAAGAAGATAGGGGTTCATCTAAAAGCAATACATCCGGGTTTCCGATAAGACCTCTAGCCAGGGATACTCTCTGTTGTTCTCCTCCGCTTAAATTTAGTGGTAAGCGGTCCAGTATTTCCTCCAATTCCAGAAGTTTTATCAGAGTTCTAAAGTTTTTGCTGTATTTAACGCGATTTTTATCTTTTTTAAATCTTAAGCCATAGCAAATATTATCTCGAACGTTCAGATGAGGGAATAGATTGTAATCTTGATAACAAATAGAAATATTTCTTTTCTCCGGTTTCAAATAAGTTACATCTCTATTATTTACCACAATTTTTCCTTTAGATATTGGGACAAGCCCGGCGATGGATTCAAGAATAACACTTTTACCAGCAGCAGAAGGACCAAGTAAAACTAAAAATTCTCCCTTGGCTACTTGCAAATTTACATTCTTAATCTCAAATATTCCTAATTTAATATGTAAATCATGAACGCGAATCATGCTTTTCTTTTCCTCCCAGAGAGATCAACCGCATAACAATAAAGATAACAAGACTAATAATAATAAGAATAATATTTGCCGGAATAGCATATTTCATTCCATAAGTAGTAAAACGCTCATATATCAAAGTGGGAGCGATCATAGGATGATAGGCTAAAATAATAACTGCACCAAATTCGCTAATCGCCCTTGCCCAGGTAATAATCATTCCACTTAGAATGCCCCTCCAGGAGAGAACAAAAGTAATTCCGAAAAAAGTTTGAACCTGGTTGGCACCCAGACTGCGGGAAACGTTCTCTATTCGAGGCGGAACCCACTTAAAGGCATCTTTTGCAGCATCGATTAAGAGCGGCATGCTAACAAATAGCATGGCAATGATAATACCAACTTCGGTTCCTATGGTTTCAATATGGTTCTGTTCTAGAAATCGACCAATAAAGCTTCGAGGGCTCAACACTGTCAACAGGCAAATACCTGCAACTGTATGAGGGATAACCATAGGAATATCAATTAAACTTTCGACAAAAGTCTTTAATCGAAATTCATGTCTGGCCAAGTAATAGGCCAAAGGAACCCCCAAAAGAAAAGCGATAATAGTGGTAATGGAAGCGCACTTTAAACTTAACCAGATACTTGCGATGACTTCCCGGTCAAAAAGTGTTTTAATTAGTGTCTCTGAATCAGTCCAATAAAAGGTATTAATAATGGGAAATACGTTAAAAAATAATATAATAATACCAGTTATAGCAGCAATAATATAAATAATTTCCGGTCTTGAACCAAACAATCTTTTTCTCCCTGGTAGATATCCGATAAAATGACTATATATCTAAATTTTTATTATCTATTAAATATATTTTGGTAAAAGATAATGCCAAAAATTTAAGCATTATCTTTTACCATTTTTTACAATTCTTTACCTATTTACATAAAAAACTTTTATCTTAACAAATAATTTAATTCATCTGGTAATTTATCTGCACCGGTAACTACTTCTATATCGTGAATTGGTTGACCAGAGTCCTGAATAATCTTTAGTCCCTTATTTTTATCAAATAAAAAAGTTAAAAAGGCAAGTGCATTTTCTCTATTTTCTCCGTTAAGGGGCATGGTGATTCCATAAACAATCGGTTGACCTTTAGTAATAATGGTCTCTCCAGGTTCTGCTCCGGAAAGTTCTACAGTAGCTTTTGCATATTCATCTAAATATTCTAGTGAACTTAAATCAATCGCTTTTGGTAATTTAATATATTTAAATTTACTGTCCATGAGCTGATGTTGAAGGGCAACTGATTCATACTCAAAGGCATAATCCAATACGCCGGTTTCCAGTAGAGCTATAAGCTCAACGGATTTGGGACGAATATTTTTTTCCGGACAGTAATTTAAAAGTTCTTGATTCAAACCTTTCTCTTGATAAAAATTTTCAGCTAACTGAAATACTAAGACAGAACGATAGCCACAGGGATCCGCATTGGGTTCACTATGACCATACTCTACCCCGTCTTTTAATAGAATGCTATACCAGTTGTCTGCATTTATTTCATTAGCATATCGACTTTTGTCGGTATACATGATAACCATGGAATTTTCGGCAAACAGAACATTCCAATCGGCATAATCCGGAATTAATAAATTATCGATAACTGCATAATCTGCAGACATTAGGATATCTGCTTTCTGACCGGTTTCAGCAACTAAACGGGCAATTTTTCTACTTCCCCCAGCTGTTGTTTTAATCTCTAAATCCGGATGTAAAATTTTAAATTCTTTGACTAAATTAGCTACAGGTACCGTCAGACTTCCTGCGTTATATATTACCAAATCTCCTTCTAACTGCTCTTGTCCGAAACTTGAAATATTTATAAGAAAAAAGATCGCTAAAATTAACAAAACTACAGAATTAATTTTGAATTTTCTATTTAACATTTGATTACCCCTTTTTATATTAAAATATATACTACTTTTAAATTTCTTTCCTGTTCTTTAAAAATTCTTTCCTATACTATTCTAAAAGTTAAGAATATTAGCATCACCTTCCTTCTTTTCAAGATGTTTCTTATATCAAAATAAAAAAGAACTTCCCATTAAGGAAGTCCTTTTGTTTTTTATTTTTTAATAGATATTTTAAAAAATAAAATTAATTTCTTTCCATAATGGGAGGCATATTCGTTTCCAAATATACCCTAACGTTCCCTAGCCATAGTTTTTAAAACCGTAGACTCGGAGAATCGAAATTAATTCCTATTCAATTGTTTAAATACAACTATACTATACTATACTTAAGTGTATTCCAAAAGTCAATGTGTGGCAATGCAAAAATCTAAGAGTAAAAACAAGAGAAGATCTGGAAAAAAGCTTAGAACCTTCAAGTAGTTTCAATTATATTTCTACAACAAGTTAATTTTTAAATTAATCTTTCCAGATTAGAATTCGGCTGCAATTGGGACAAATTATTATCTTCCGATTCTTTTTTAATTGATAAATAACATCACTAGGAAGGTCAAGATAACAGCCTGGACATATAGATCCATCAACTTCCATAATGGCTTTTCCGCCTTTCTCTTTTCTTAAAAGTTCATATTCATTTAAAAGACGACAATCGGTTATTTTACTTAACATCTCTCCCCTTTTAATATTTAAATTATCCATACTCTTTTTAATTACTAAGCTTGTTAAATTC
>ASPA01000086.1 GCA_000405605.1 Atribacteria bacterium SCGC AAA255-G05 | reverse complement strand
TCGGTAATAGACCAGCTAATCAGAAATCCCTATGACCTTAAAGAGAAAGATAAACTAGTAAAACTTTATACCTACATATCTCGTAACCGTCAAGGGATTACCAATCAGTTTATACTAAAAGATAAAGGAATAGAAAGAGCAGGAGCGATAGAATCAAACATAAATAAAGTGATAGCCTCCCGCTTTAAAAAAAGAGGGATGAGCTGGAGTAAACCGGGAGCCCTGGCTCTCCTAAAGATAAAAGAGACTATCATAAATGGAGAGTGGGATAAGTGGTGGGAAACAGAAAGAGAACGAAATATTAAAGTAAGTAAGTATAAACCACCTTTACCTGCTTCTTACTTTAAGAAAGAAACAGAGTCTTCTCCTCTTATCGAGGTAACCATACCTGCATTTATTGGACCGGATCAGGACAAACCCTGGGTGGGTGTTTTGCGTAAACTCGCAGAAGTAGGATATTATTAGAAAGTTAATAAAATATTTGAGAAAGTAGATGATGATGTATTACTGTAACCTAAATAACATAAAGATAATTGTGCTTATTGGTAAAAACAATAAGCCTTGATAAAACAAGGGGTAAGTCTACCTAAAACCAGAAGAAATTTTTTCACCAAAGAAAACTACCCCCAAAGAGTTGACACAGACTGCTCTAAACATGGGATTGCCCGCAGTGAAATGTTCTGGTATAATTAAAAAAGTCAACAAGGAAGTTTAATACAAATTAATCTTAAAGACGGATTAATTCCTTATTTAAAAAAATATAAAAAATATTCTCATTTAAAAAATATTTAGCTTACATTTATTGTTAAAACCATAGTTTTTAATTTTATTACCTAAAAATTTTAGTAATAAGAGGTTGACCTTGATGTCTTATTCAATAGCATTTATTGCCCCTTACAAAAAAATGGGAGAATTGTTCTCTGAAATTTGCCAAGAATTTAATAAAAAAATAATAATAAAAATCGGAGATCTTGAAGAGGGCGCTCGTCAAGCAGTTGAATTAGAAGAGCAGGGGGCGATTGATGTTGTAATAAGTAGAGGAGGAACCGCAATTGCCATTAAGAAAAAAGTAACGAATCTTCCTGTTGTTGAAGTTCAGATTAGCGGATTTGATTTAATTCGAGCTCTTCACCAAGCTAGAAAGGAAACTAATAAAATTGCTGTTGTAGGTTTCTATCCATTTACATATGGTATAAAGGGCTTAGGAGATATCATGAATATTGATATTGAAATAGTAACTTTGAAAGAAAATTGGTATGAACATACCCTTTATGTTGAAAAAAAACTAAAAGAAATAAAAAAACAAGGTTATAATTGGATAGTTGGTGATAATATTTCTGTAGAAATTGCTGAACGATTGGGTATGAATACTGTTTTAGTCGAATCAGGTAAAGAAGCTTTAATGCAATCAATCTTGGAAGCTGAAAGAGTAGCAGAAGTTAGAAAGAGGGAGTTAGAAAAAACTAAGAGGATAAAAAGTATTATTGATTTTGCCTATGAGGGAATAATTACTGTAGACCAAAATGGTGTAATCGATACTTTTAACCCTCAGGCAGTGAAGATTTTTGAAAAAGAGGCCTATAAAATAATAGGGAAAAACGTAAATAAAATGTTTCCAGAATTTGATTTTTCTAAAATTACAAAAATAGGCCAAAAGATAGAAGGTAAAATATGGACGGTTGGGGATATAAAGATTGTAGCAAATATTATTCCAATTAGAATTAACGATGAAACAGTCAGGACTGTAGTTACCTTTCAGAAGGTTTCACAAGTACAAAAGATAGAACAAAAAATAAGAGAAAAATTATATTTAAAAGGAAATGTTGCAGAAAATACTTTTAATGATATTATTGGCCGAAGTCAAATATTCAGAAATTTAAAGGAAGAAGCAAAAAATTACGCACAAATTGACTCACCTGTTTTACTTTATGGCGAAACAGGAACAGGTAAAGAACTTTTTGCACAAGCAATACATAATTATAGCCCAAGAAGAAACAAGTCTTTTGTAGCTTTTAATTGTGCCGCGCTTCCGGAAAGCCTTCTTGAGAGTGAACTTTTTGGTTATGTGAGAGGAGCTTTTACCGGGGCTAAAAAAGAAGGTAAAATGGGTCTTTTTGAACAAGCACACGAAGGAACTATTTTTCTCGATGAGATAGGAGAAATTTCTCAAAATATCCAGGCTCGATTGCTACGGGTTCTTCAAGAACATAAAGTTAGGAGGTTAGGAGATGATAAAGTAATACCAATTGATGTTAGGATTATTGCTTCTACTAATAAGAAACTTATTCAATTAGTTAAGGAAAATAAATTTAGAGATGATCTATATTACCGAATTAACGTTTTAAATTTAGATATTCCTCCTTTGCGAGAAAGGAAAGAAGATATATCTTTATTGGTTAATTTTTTTATTAAAAAGTATGGATATAAGTTTAAAAAGATTGTAGAAGGTATTTCTGAAGAAGGAATGCAAATGTTAGAAAATTATGATTGGCCTGGTAATATTAGACAGTTAGAAAATATTATAGAAAGATTAGTAGTTAGGACTGATAAAAATTTTATTATGACCAATTTAGTAAAAGAAATTATGAAGTTGCAGTATGGAGGTGGTGTGATAGATAATTACCAAAAGCAAGATAATATAAATTATCCATTAAGCGGTAATTTAGAAAATATTGAAAAAAATATTATCAAAGAAATTATAAATGAAGAAAAAGGGAATAAAGTTGCCGCAGCAAGAAGATTAGGCATTAGCCGAACAACTTTATGGCGAAAAATGAATAATAAGCAATAAGGGAAAGCAAATAAATATAATTTAAAGGGAATGTTAAGGTCCGCAGTTTCATAATGTAACTATAACATAATGAAACATAGCGGATTTTTTGCTTATTAGATAAAGGTTAAATAGTATTTTTTATTTATTTAGCAGTTCCATAGTGAAACTTTCATATTTTAAAAATAAATTTATTATTTGAGGATATAATTTTTATTATTTAAAAATTGCTTTAAATTGTATAAGGATTAAAGATAATCGCTTGCGTAGAAATAAACTTGGCATGAAAATTGCTTCTATTATAAATTTAGAGATAACTCATTGTTATTTCTAGTAAAATTGAAACTATATTACTGAGGTATGATGGATGATTTATGTAATAGCAGATGATTTAACTGGTGCAAATGATACCGGAGTGCAATTTACAAAAAAAGGTTACAATGCAATAGTATCAGTACTGGATGAACAATCAACAATAATTATTCCTGATAATTTAGATGTTTTTGTAATGGATACTGAAACTCGCGAATTAGAAAGTAAAACAGCCAGAAAGATATTAAAAAGTATCTTAGAAAAAATAAATATAAATAAAAAAGATGTAGTATATAAAAAGGTAGATTCAACTCTAAGAGGTAATATGGGTGATGAGATCGAAGAAATAATGATAATTTTAAATAGAGATATCTGTATTTTTAGCCCCAGTTATCCGTCTTATCAAAGAATTACTGTGGGAGGATATCTTCTTGTACAGCAGAAACCCCTTGGTTTAAGTGAATACTCATCTAATCATTTAGACCAAGAAGAAAATTCTTTTATTCCTTTTTTATTAAAAAAACAGACCGATTTTCCGGTTGGGCAGATTGACTTAAAAGATGTGGTTAAAGGGCAAGAAACTATTTTATCAAAAATAAATGAATTATCTCAAAAAGGGAATAAAATAATAGTTATCGATTCTACCAACGAGGAACATTTAAAGGATATCTTTGCTAGCGGCTTAAAGTTTGATGGACCAGTTTTATTTTCAGGATCTGCAGGCTTAGCCAATCATTTTCCTAATATAAATAATAAGCATGAAGCTCTCAAAATAAAGATTGAAGATAATAAAAGTCCGGTTATAGTCGTTGCAGGTTCGCGAAATTCTATCATGGAAGATCAAGTAAATTATCTTAAAAATAGATTAAATTTTACTGAATTAAAAATAGATTTAGAACATGTTTTTTCTGATAAAGACAGAATCTTAGATAATTATGCTGCTGAAGGTATTAAGGCTATAAAAGGTAATCGGGATTTAGTAATACATACTAATGCCATTTATAATGAAGAGAAATTAATCAATAAAAAGCTGATGTTGAAATACAATATTGGTTTTAGAGAACTAGAGATTGAAATTAAAAATTTTCTTGGTGAGCTTACTTCTAAAATAATAAAAAATAGTGCTTCAAGGAATTTAGTCTTAACCGGAGGGGATATAGCTTTAGGGGTTTGCAAAGAGCTAGGCATATCCAATTTAAATGTTATAGATGAACTTTTACCGGGTATTCCTTTGGCTATCGCTAATTATAAAAATTATAATTTAAACATTGTAACTAAAGCGGGTGGATTCGGCAAAGAAGATACCTTATATAATTTAATTAATAAATTAAAAAACTATTAAGAATGGAGGAAGGGTTCATTATTCATTGATAGTGGACTAGATTATATTTTACAATGAAAAGACCAATTATTGGTATTACTATGGGAGATCCAGCAGGTATAGGAGCAGAGATTGCAGTAAAAGCGCTAGGCAATGAAGAGATTTATAGAAAATCAAAACCAATAGTTATTGGAAGTAAATCTGTTATAGATGATGCACTAAAATTTATTCCTTCAAATTTAAAGTTGAACGTTATTAAAAATAGAGAAGAGATAAAAGGAGAATTCGGAATAATAGATCTTATAGATTTGGACAATATAAAACTCGATGAATTTAATTATGGAAAAGTAAGCGCTAAAGCAGGCCAGGCATCATTAGAATACATTTACAAGGGGATTGATTTGGCTATGGAGGGCTTAGTAGATGCGGTAGTGACCGGCCCTATTCATAAAGAAGCCATTAAAGCGGCCGGCTCACCTTTTGCTGGTCATACTGAGATATTTGCGTCTCGTACTAAAACAAAGAATTATGCCATGATGTTAGCAGATGATAATTTAAGGGTAATTCATGTTTCTACGCATGTCTCTTTACGTCAGGCCTGTGACTTAGTAAAAAAGGAAAGAGTTTTAACAGTTATTCATTTGGCAGATAAAGCATTGAAAGATTTAGGAATTAAAAATCCAAAAATTGGGGTAGCAGGATTAAATCCTCATGCTGGAGAAGGTGGGCTTTTTGGTAAAGAAGAACTTGGAGAGATTATTCCCGCGATAATTCAAGTTAAAAAAGAGGGGATAGATGTTGAGGGACCGATTCCTCCAGATACGATTTTTTCTAAGACTATAGGCGGGCAATATGATATTGCAGTAGTTATGTATCATGATCAAGGGCATATTCCTATGAAGGTTATTGGATTTAAATATAATAAAGAAACTAATAAATGGTCAACCATGAGTGGAGTAAATATTACCGTGGGTTTGCCGATTATTCGAACTTCGGTTGACCACGGTGTCGCTTTTGGAAAAGCGGGTGAGGGTAGAGCCAACGAAGAGAGTATGGTAGAAGCCATTAAGATGGCTATAGATTTTGCGGAATAGACTAAGATGATATAATGCTATTTAGTTAGGAGGTCTGTTGTAATGAAGGATTTTGTTTTTCAAATGCCTCGTAAGATTGAGGTTGGTTTTTCTAAAAGTAGAAACCTATCTAAAATAATTAAACAAATGAAACTTAATAAGGTATTAATACTTGTTGATTACAATTTAAAAAAGTTGGGGATAGTTGATTATATATTTAATAATTTAAAAGAGGAAAATATTTCTTTTACAGTATTTGATAATATAAAGAATGAACCAACGATAACCGAAATAGATCAGGCTATCAATGATTTGAATATTGCTTCTAATTACGATGGCATCATTGCTATTGGTGGTGGTAGTACAATTGATATGGCTAAATTATTGGCTATATCTGGCAGTATTGAGGGTTCTGTAAGGAATTATATAGGAACGAATTTGATTGATAAACCCGGTATTCCATTAATTATTCTCCCTACAACTTCAGGTACAGGTGCCGAAGTTACACCTAATGCTATAGTTAAGGATAAAAAAAAGGAATGGAAAAAAGGTATAGTCAGTCCTTATCTAATACCGGATTTGCTTATTCTTGATCCTGAACTTACATTTTCAGTTCCACCAAAGATTACTGCTGAGACGGGGATAGATGCCTTTACTCATGCGATTGAATGTTTTATTTGCAAAAAATCAAATCCAATGAGTGATTTATTTGCTCTAGATTCTATGAAGTTAATTAATAAATACTTGCGGCGAGCTGTTAGAAATGGGGGAGACAAAGAAGCAAGGTACTATTTGGCACTTGCTAGTCTTTATGGAGGGATAGCTATAACAAATTCCGGGACAGGGGGGGTACATGGTCTAGCTTATCCTCTTGGTGGAAAGTATAATATCAGCCATGGCTTATCCAATTCAATCCTTCTGGCTGAAGTTATGGAATTTAATGCAAAAGCAGTTCCAGAAAAGTTTATTAAAGTTGCTGACGTAATGGAAATCGAAACTACTAATTTTACCAAAGAAAAGATCGTAAAATCTGTTGTGGATGAAATAAGAAAATTAGTTAACGATGTCGGTATTACCATTGAAGGATTCGAGGTTTCTGAAAAGGTACTTGATAATCTTGCAACACTGGCTATATCAGAACAACAGCGTCTTCTTAAAAATAACCCACGGCCTATTTCATATGAAGATGCTCGACAAATATATAAAAATGTACTTTTGAATTAAGGAAATATAAAATTTAATAATAATTTGTATTTTTAAGAACGTAAAAAAAGATTTATATTACTGGCATATTACTAAGAAGTAAATTGTTTACCATTTGGATTAAATGTAAAAAAAATAATAGATTAAATAAACTTAAAAAAATTACTATTTAAAAATATTCAATGAAAGGATAGCTATATATGGAAAAAATAGAAGAAAATTTAAAGCAACGGTTAAATAACTTTAAAAAAGAGGATTTTTTGCAACAAGCCTATGCCTTTGGACTTGAATATGAACAAACAAGAACAGGCTGTTCTCAATGTGTTGTATGTGCTTTAGAGAAAGTATTAGGACTCAATTATCCTAACTTAGTAAAAGCTTCCTTCCCTCTATGTGGAGGAATTACAAATACTGTGGAGGGAACCTGTGGTGGACTAACCGGAGGAGCATTGGTCATTGGTTATTTATATGGGAGGAATAAAGAAGAATTTGAAAAAACAATGTTTAATAGAAAATCACTAT
>ASPA01000085.1 GCA_000405605.1 Atribacteria bacterium SCGC AAA255-G05 | reverse complement strand
GATACCATAGGTTTGCTATGGTAGGTTTCCCCATTCGGGCACCCCTGGATCAAAGCCTGCTTACGGCTCCCCAAGGATTATCGCAGTTAACTACGCCCTTCATCGCCTTCTGGTGCCAAGGCATCCACCGTACACTCTTTTTTACTTGACCGTCAAAATTGAATATTATTCAAATGTCTTACTACCTTATACAGTTTATTGACTTTTCAAAGAACATATTTTTAAAAAAATTATAAATATAACTGTTTGTCTAATCCAATCGTGCACTTCTTTTTCAACTTCAGGAATACCGCTAAATTGTATTAAATTATCATATGCTTTTTTATGTATAGTGGTACTCTATCAACACTATAATGGTTAAACGTTGGTAATGCCCTTTTTTTAGAACTTATCATTTTTTCTCCTATTTTAAAAAATATCATTATATTTATATAGGCAGAAAATATTCCCTAAACACATTCTTGTAATTTATCAGGCTACTTGCAAGCAGCCTGTTTTTACTCCTGATCTTGTTTCTATGATTTCATAAATATTGATATAAAAACTATAAGTTAAACTCGTAACAACTAATATTTCTATAAATTTATTGATAAAATAATCCATAACAAAATTTACTATAAAATCATTCAAAAAAATATATAATTCTAATTCTTCAATTATTTAAATATTTTTCCATTTCATGAGCTGTAATTGAATCACTAATGAGTATATCAATTAAATTTGTCCGAAGAATCGAAACGAGTGCTCTTGTTTTTTGTACACCAAAGGCAATGGCTATCTTTGTATCTACTTTTTTTAACTTATCAAAAGGAATACTAATACGATATTTATCCAGTACTGGAAGGTAATTACCCTTTCTATCAATAAAGTTCACTCCTATTTCTCCAATAGCTTCGCTATTTTTAATTTTTTCAATCATAGAGTTGCTACACGAGGAAAAAAGTGTGGAATCTTTTGATGCATTTCCCATCCCTAAGATAGCTAAATCTACTTTATCCCAAAGATGGACAATCTCTTGAGCATTCTTTTCCTTTAATAGAATATCTCTTGAAGAGTGATTTTCGATAAGGATAGGCAAATTAAGAAAATAATATTTACAATTTAAAGTTCGCCCCATTTTACGCACAAAATCGCTTGGATGGAGTCTAACATTTATATTGTCTATTCCCCCAGTAAGAGGAACTATTTTCTTTTCATGACAATTCCCAAAATAACTCGATTTTAATTCTGAGATCGCTTTCTCAACCGAGGTACCAGGATCAACAGCTATTATTTTTGCATTTTGAATAAGTTTAATAAGGAGAGGGGCAGTAAATTTGCCAATGTATTTTTTTGTATCCTCCGGAGATCCTGATTTCATAAAATTGAATTGTTTCACATTTGGAAAATGCTTTGAAAATTCTATCTCCTGTCTAATTGAATGTGGGTATAGAGATTCCACATTCACAACTATTTTTACAATATTATTGAGTCGGGCATAGGTGAGGAGCTGAGATATATATGAACGTGAGATTCCTAATTTGGATGCAATTTCATTCTGGTTTAATTTCTCTTCATAATATAGAATGCTTACTCTAGTAGCTAATTCTTTTTTAATTGTATCCATTAATACATTTTTCCCTCTAATTAAAGATAATAATATTATTATACTTTTTTAGCAGAAATGAATTAAAATAAGGTATAAGTGTAATTTGTTACTTAGTATAACATATGTCACATTTAATTGCAATATTTTATTTTGACATATTTTATTTTGATGATCCGAAACATATTCAACAGCCTTTGATTCAAACAATTGTTGATGAACTTTTAGAACAGGAAAATTGTCCTTCTCATGGAAAATCAGCAGCAATGACCAATTGGTTTGTAGATCAAATTTTTAATACAACAAGATAAAAAGCTACTGTATTTTACAGATTAATTATTTTTCAGTGTATTAATTTCAAATGATGGTAATAGCCGTGCATTAAAATCGAGGGACTTTTTATTCTTACTTAATCGATAATATTATTTACTATTTCCAGGAAATTATTTGTAGAATTAACTAGATAAGCATATTGAAAGACTTGCTATAAATTTCTCAATACTATTATCCGTAAATCAGTTTTTTTATAAATTGTTTAATCATCAAAATCAGCAAATTCGCTATTGATCATTCTTTTATTCTGATTAACTTCTTTAATTGTTTCAATATCTAAGGGATCTAGTTCGAAATCGAAGATATCAAGGTTCTCTTTCAAATGTTTTTCGGAACTCGCTTTAGGAATTGCAATGATATCCTGTTGGATGAGCCATCGCAAGGTAATCTGAACGGGTGTTTTTTGGTACTTTTTTGCTATTTGATTAATGATTTTATTTTCATTAACCAAACCTTTGGCAATCGGTCTATAGGCAGTTAGGTAAATATTATTTTTCCGGCAAAAATTCAATAGAGATTCCTGATAAAGAAAAGGATGAAATTCAACTTGGTTTGTGACGATAGGGAGTGAAAGAGATCGGCAAAGGGGCAGAGCTTGTCTAAGGTGTCTTATGGTAAAATTACTAACACCAACTGCCCTAATCAATCCTTCGGTGTAAAGCTCTTTTAATGCTTGGAAAGTTTCTTTCATATCAATAGAAAGGTTAGGCCAATGAATTAGGTAAAGGTTAAGGTAGTCAGTTCCTAGATTTTTTAATGATTCTTTGCAGGCATGGATAACAGATTGATAATTGAGGTTTTCATACCAGACTTTGGAAGTAAGAAATAATTTTTCACGATCAAAGTTTTTAATCGCTTCACTTATTTGCTTTTCATTACCGTACATTTCAGCTGTATCAATATGATTATAACCCATTTGAAGGGCTTTTTTAACGATCTCAGTTGCTTCTTTTCCAGCCAAACGCCAGGTTCCCAGACCTAGGACCGGGATATTTACATTTTTAATAATTTTTTCAATGGGCATTTTATTTTCTTCTCTCGCTATTTTTTTTAAATTCTATATCAATTTTTGTAGTTTGTAAAATAAAATATTATGATATGATAATAGTAAACGGTTCATTGTAAACAGTTAATAAAATATCTTTTCATTGGCATAAACAAAAATGTTACATTTTCTACCCCTCTATTGCATTTCTTAAATTGTTACAAAGAAATGCGTAATGTATTAGGGCTTAAGACTTTCACTGCCAAATACCTATGCCAGACGCGCTAGATACCCACGGCAAACCCGTGATATTCTACCCTTTAGGTTATAAACTATTCTAGAATAATTTCGTTCAAAGGTTTTTTTGGTATATGAAGTATGCCTTGATTATCTCTCCAATATTGAGTATCTCCTCTTGAATTTGCCTTTTCAATCACAACCTTTTCTTGGGGTTTTCCTAAAGCTAAGACATATAAAATATCATATTCATCTTTAATCTTTAAGGCTATTTTTAATTCTTCTTTTTTAACTGAACCAAATATACATCCTCCTAATCCTTTTTCTGTTGCACCTAAAAGAATGCTTTGAGCTGCAACACCAGCATCACATTTACAGTTCTGACTTATCTGCTTATCGCCAAGTATAATAATATAGGCAGACGGTCTTTCGTTTTCGGTAGGTCCAGTCCAATCCTTTATATATGCAGCCCAACCAATATTAGGAAATATTAATTTATTTTTACTCTCCCCGTAAGATAAAACAAACTTTAAAGGTTGCTTATTAGCACCCGAGGCTGAAAGCCTTGCTAAATCTACTAATTCCTCTAACGTTTCTCTTTTTATTAAAAAATCTCCGTAAAACTTACGATAACTTCTATTTTTTTTAATCAAATCTCTAATCATCATTTGTTTCCCTCCTATAAACATATTTTATACATTTTTTTTATTTTAATATTTTTATCATAATTATTAATACTGCTTTATCGACATTTTAATCAGTAAAATTATGTGTTTGAATCGCATAAATCTTCTGTTAAATATGTTTATAAAAATATTAGATTACCGGCCCAATGGTAAAAATATTGGAAAATTGACCGTAACCCAGAACTTCCGCTTTGGTTTTTTTACCGGAGGCAATGGCCTTTATTTCTTCGTATATCTCTTCACCTGCTTGGGCAATAGTGTTTTCTCCTTCTTCCGAAAGCTTAATAAATTTATCAATATGATCAGAAAGATATCTTTCAGTTTTAGGGTTACCGGTTATTTTAAGTACCGGAACAAAGGGGAATCCCTGGGGTGCACCGATTCCGGTAGAAAATATAATTATTTGCACCCCGGCAGCAGCTACTCCAGTTAAAAATTCCGGTTCTCTTCCTGGTGAATCCATAATAAAGAGTCCTTTTTTAGTTATTTTATTACCATATTCGTAGACATCATGAATAGGTCTTGTCCCAGCTTTAACAATAGCACCGAGAGATTTTTCTTCAATAGTAGTTAGACCTCCTTTGATGTTTCCGGTGGTGGGCTGTCCACCACGTATATCTACTCCCATCATCTTGGCTCTTTTCTCCATGCGGGTGACTATTTCCTCAATCCTTTTCTTAACTTCTGGAGTGGCAGCCCTTCGCATTAAAATATGTTCGGCACCTAAAAATTCAGTGGTCTCTCCGAAGATACAAGTCCCTCCATGATCGTATATAATATCAAAAGCTGCTCCGGCAGCAGGATTGGAAATAAGCCCTGAAGTGGTATCAGAAGCACCGCATTTTACCCCGATAGATAGATAGGAATCATCAAAGGTTTCCCGTCTTATGGTAGAGGCCTTGATAACCATTTCTTGAGCGATACGAGAGCCTTCCATAATAGCTGGAAGCATTCCACCTGTCTTTTGAATACCTAATGTCTTAACCGGTTTCCCAGATACGGCTATTTTTTCTCTTATCTCATCTATTAATACTGATTCACAACCTAAACTAACCAGTAATACTCCGGCTAAATTGGAGTTTTTACCTAGATTTACTAATGTTCTGGTAACTTGATCCAAATCTACGAGAGTCTGGGTACACCCTTGGTCATGCAGGAAGGCAACCGCCCCCTCCACCTGTTGGGCAATCTTTAAGGTTACATCATTGGCACAAACTACAACGGAAATAATTCCGATATGATTTCGAACACCTACTGAACCATCTTCCCTGGGAAAGCCTAAAAAACTCATTGAGAACCTCCTTTAATATCGCCTCTTCCTCGATTACTTTTTACATTGTGAATATGGACATAATCTCCCACTTTTATTAATTGACTTGCTGCACCAATTATTTCTCCATATTTTATTACAGGAGAACCTGAGGGAATCTCTTTCAAACTAAATTTATGTCCAAAGGGTACATCTTGATTTAATTTAATATTCTTTTTTAGGCTATCAACCTCTTCCTGGATAACTTCGCCAGCTTTTAAATCGTCCAAAGCTGTCGCTACATTATCTTTACTATTAATTACAATCGTCCTTTTTTTAATCAATTATAATCACTCCTTTCTATAAATCAAATTTTCTTTAAATATCTCGATTTCTCCTTTTTGAGAATTTACCCGAATGCGATCCCCGGTTTTAATCACTTTAAGAATATCTTTTTTAAATCCATAAATCATAGGTGTATTACAAATTATTGCTCCTGCAACTGTGGTTGCTTGAACAGTATTACAAAGAAGTGCTAGAGGAGCTTTATTGTTTCGATATAAATAGTAATAACCAAAAGTTTCGCCTGCTCCACCTTTTCCAGCAGGGAATACTAATATTTTTCCGGTGACATTCTGTCCACGACCAGAATGTGCTACTTCTACAATATCTCCGCTTTCCCAATCAATACCAGCCCAAAAAGCAATTAAATCTTTTATCACTAATGCTTTTCCTTCTACTATTGGATGTTTTTTTGAAACACTTTTCCCTTTAAGAACATCCATATTTCCCACCTCCGATCCATCTACCCTCTATTGCTGCATGGGTGCATTCTTTTGTACTTCCAAACCAAACAGGACTTACTTTTCCCTGATCAAAACCGGAATAGAAAAATGCACCTTTTATAGAATTTGTAGCTATTGTCCCTTTTACCTTTGTTCCGGCAAATGCAATACACATACTGTCAGTTATGATAGCTCCAGCTTTTTTAAGAATATCTAAGTAGCCCATATCGGAAGCAGTATCTCTAAAAAGTTTAGTAGTCGAGATAACAAATTTGACATTGGGATGTACTTTTTTTTCGTCAATAATTTTAATAATTTCCATGAATTCTTTCATGGTTACGTGAGGACATCCTAATAAAACATAATCAATATGATTTTCTTTTGCTGTACAGGCAATATTATAAGCCTCTCTTATTTCTTGCTCACCAATTAAAACCTCTTCTACTTTATGATGGTTAGGGCCTAATGCTGTTTCCAATGTAGGAGCTTCAGGCGTAATTCCTACCATATGCAAAAGAGGCAATCCAGATTCAACGGCAATGGTAGCTAAAAGATGTTTTAATTTTGTATAACTTTGACCAACAGAAAGGGGAAGATTAGAAATAACCGGTATTTTTTCTTTCGTTCTCCGACTGATAGCCAAGCTTAAGGCATCAAAATCAGAATCTGCAAAATTATTTACTTCTAATTCATCTTTAATCCTTACTATAACTTGAGCATATCTATTCTGAGATAAATGCATACCAACTTCCGGAACAAAACCAGTAATAGCAGCTGATAGTGAAATTACTCCATCATCTCTTTCACAGCACGAACCAAAGATCGTGTTGTACCATAGTATCGAAATTGATTCGGCAATACTAACGTGTTGATTTAGTTTACCAGGATATACAAAAAAAGGTAATGCCGAATAAGTAGGAATAACTCCCAATTTTTCATAAAAACGTACTGCACTTTCCATAATCTGGTTCATCTCTTTGATTTCATCTTCTGAGAATTCCAACTGTTTTGCTATATTCAAATCAACAAATTTTGGTTCAATAGTTGCCGGGACACTTAAATGATCAATATCTTGAATTAAATCCCTTATTAATTCTTGTCCCCATTTTCCTTGCCTGCCATAAGGAAAAAACATTACATCCGGAAGCATTAAATGTGCATAACTAATTTCTACCATCTTCTCGGCACCACGTGCTTCACCCATGGCACGAAGTATTTCCATAGCTTTTTGAGGCCCTCTGCCATACTTACCTTCTAATATTTGTTGTTGATATTTATTTAAATACATAGAATTCTCCTATTAAAACTTTGGACAAGATAAAATATGATAACTAACTTATCTAATATTTACTTTTATATGTATCCTTAATAAAGCAATCCTCCCATTAATCATTGGAAGATTTTTTCAAAACAACATAAAATCCCTGCTTTACAAAAGCCATCCTCGCATCTTTACCTTTTTTATGGATTGCATATAATACTGCATTTTGTACAATTTCTTCAATCTTTGGTGAAGGTTTTTCTACTAAAGTGTATCCACT
>ASPA01000084.1 GCA_000405605.1 Atribacteria bacterium SCGC AAA255-G05 | reverse complement strand
TGTTTTAGCAAAGGACCTTTAGACTCCTTACTAAAAACCCCCTTCTTGTTCAATTTCTCCATTATCTTTTCAGCTCTATTCTGAGTTTCCTTTAATATCTTTTCTGCTTCTTGGTAGGTTTTTAGAATTATTTCCTTTTTGTTCTCTTCTATTTTGTTTAATTCTTTTTCTAATTTATCTCTAATTTCAACACTCTCTTCTTTAGCAGCTTCTATCAAATTTTTTTCTTTCTCGATTAGTTTTTTGTCTTGTTCGATTTTTTCAATCAAATTATCTGCTTTAATTTTTTCCTGAGATAAAAAGCTCTGAGCTTGAGAAACAACTTCTGTGGCTAAACCTAATTTTTGGGCAATTATAAAAGCGCAACTCTTGCCGGGTAATCCGATAGAAATCTCAAATGTCGGCTTTAAGGTTTCCTCATCAAATTCAACGCGCGCATTAGATACTCCTTTGGTTAAATATGCATAAGTCTTTAAAGAATCATGATGAGTGGTTGCTATTACCCTGGATTTTTCTTTACCTAAGAAATCTAAAACTGCCATACCTAAAGCTGCTCCCTCTGTAGGATCTGTCCCTGCACCCAATTCATCAAGTAATACAAGAGATTTAGAATCAGCAGCCCTTAAAATTTGAACTATATGCTTCATATGAGAAGAAAAGGTGCTTAAATTTTGTTCTATGCTCTGTTCGTCTCCTATATCACAGAATATCTTTTTAAAAATAGATACCTCGCTCCCCTGGGCAGCGGGAATGTGTAATCCACATTGAGCCATGAGAGTAAGTATGCCCACGGTTTTCAAGGTAACCGTCTTACCTCCTGTATTGGGGCCGGTAATTACTAAAATATTAAATGCTTTTCCCAAATTTATATTAATGGGAACGACAGGACCCTGTAACAAAGGATGTCTTGCCTGTATAAGATTAATAAAGCCATCTTGGTTTATTTTTGGTTCTACTGCTTTCATTTTATCCGCTAATACTGCTCGGGCATAAATAAAATCAATCTCGCCCAGGCTTAAAACACTATCATTAATTTCTTGTGCCCTTTCTCCGATAAGTGAGGTTATTCTTTGCAGAATTTTTAATATCTCTTGTTCTTCATCCTTAATTAATTGACGGAGCAAATTATTTAACTCTACCACTACAAAGGGCTCAATAAATAAAGTAGCTCCGCTATCAGATTTATCGTGAACTATTCCGGGAAATTTTGCTTTTTTTTCTTGCTTTACAGGTATAACGTACCTATTTTGTCTTACAGTTATTAAAGGTTCTTGAATAATGACGGCAAAACGGGAAGACTTGATAATAGTTTCCAATTTATTTTTCAGAGCTTGTTCCTTTTTTATTATATCTCTTCTAATCTTCCTTAACTCCGGGCTCGCTCGGTCTAAAACTACTCCATCTTCATCGATACATTGGATTATTTCTTTCTCTAATTCGGAGAAAGTTTGTATTTTTTCTGCTCTCTCTCTAATCAAAGGATATTTTTCTTTGGTTTTCAATAGAAACTTTTTAATCAAGCGAGAAGTTTTTAAAACTTTTAATATTTTTATAATTTTTTTTGCATCAAGGATAGCTCCCTTAATTGCAGATCTTTTTAATTCACTACCAATGTCCTCTAACCTGGAAAAGGGAGGGGTTCCGTCGTAAGAAATGATTTCTCGCATTTCAGTAGTTTCTCTTTGAGTATTAAAAATTTGGGGAAAATTAATCTTAGGAGTAATATTTTCTACGATTAATTTACCAATAGCAGTGGATATTTTTTCTTTTAATTGCTTTTTGATTTTTGAAAATTCTAAAACTGAAAATGTATGCTCATCCAAAATACATCTCACCTTTTTTAAATACTAACAAAATATTTCGCGGTATCTTTTAGAACAATTAAATTAAGATGGAATTTTTTAAGAAATTCTTCCGTGTTAAACTGAAAGCTTAAAGGCAGCCAATCTTTTAAATAATCATATACAATTGTAGTCATAACTGCAAATCTATTAGCTAAGAATGAGTTTTCTAATTGTTCTTTCAAAAAAACTGGTAAAGGAATAAAAGTAATTATAACTAATAAAATTCCCACTATTAAAGAACCCTTGACTAAACCAAACACAGCTCCCCCTAAACCGTCTATCCAGAAAACAAACAACAGGGAAAGTATTTTTTTAAAAAATATTTCAATAATTCTCGCGATTAAATATATTCCTAAAAATATTAGAGCAAAACCTAATATGTTTGCTATCTCCCCGCTTATTTGACTATGTGAGCTTATAAATTCTCCAACCTCTTTAAACCAAAAAATTGCCAGGAAAATTGCAGTGATAACTCCTATTAAATTTATTATCCCTCTAATAATTCCGCGACGTATCCCAATAATCATATTCAATAAGATTATTATCATTATCGATACATCTATCCAATTTATTGTCATAGATATTTCCTTCTAATTAGCAGTAAGTGTTTAGTTATCTGGTTAGCTGGTTTATTAGTTAATTAGTTTTATATTAATTCATTAACCAAGTAACTAATCATGCTATGTGTTCTACACTAAAAAACGAGATACGAGATACGAATATAGTTTTGCACTTTGTGTTTTTCGCTTTACACTTTTTTCATTCTCTTATTTTAGCATTAAATTTTACTATTAGCTTTTCTCTGATTTTTCTAAATATATTTTCCACTTCTTGATCGGTCAAAGTACGATCTTCGGCCTGAAAAACCACGGAGTAAGCTAAGCTTTTATACCCATCACCAATTTGCTTTCCTTTAAATATATCAAACAAAGTTACTTTTTTAATTAATTTTTCATCTATCAATTTTATGGTTTTAATAATATCAGCAGAGAGTATTTCTTCTTTTACTATAAAAGCTAAATCTCTCTGAACAGAAGGATATTTTGGTAAAACACAATATTTGATATCCGAGGGAACGTTAGGGAATAAATTTTCAAAATCAATCTCAAACAAATTCACTTTTCCCGGGATACGATAATTGTTTATTACTTCCGGATGTATCTCGCCAAAAATTCCCACCTCTTCTCCTCTTATAATAATTTTACCATTCCGTAGAGGGTGAAAAGCAGGATGGTTCCCTTGAACTACTTCCCAATTTTCCACTTTTAAGCCCTGAAAAACTGTCTCGATTATACCCTTAACATCAAAAATATCTAAAGAAAGTGATTTTTCCCAAACATCACCCCGAACAGACTTATTTATTGCTCCGGCTATTATTAATTTCTCATTAGGTAAGGAACTTGACCTATCGGGATAAGGTAAGTATATTTTAGCTACTTCAAATATTTTAACCAACTCTATTTGCCGATTGGTATTCCATTTAATAATTTCCAATAAACTTGAAATTAAAGAAGTCCGCATTAAAGAATGGTCTCTGGTCAAAGGGTCTTTAATTTTTATGGCATTCCTTAATTTATGCCCTTCGGGTATTCTTATTTTATCAAATGTCTCAGGAGAAATAAAACTGTAAGTTATTACTTCATTTAAACCACAACCGATTAATATTTCTCTTACCTGATCAACTACCTTGAGTCGGAAATCTTTCCCCTCCTGGGCAATGGTAGTATTAAAGAGAGTAGGTAGAATCTTATCATAACCATAAATACGAGCAATTTCCTCAATTATATCTATTTCTCTTTCCACGTCTCCCCTAAAAGAAGGTGGAATTACTTCAATATATTCTCCCATATCTTTTACTAATTTAAATTCCAATTTATCTAAAATATCAATAATTTTATTTTTTGTTTTAGATTCGTCTTTATCTAAAAACTGTCCCAGTATTTTACTTACTCTCTTTATCCTTAAATTTATCTTGTTGGGCTGATACAATTTTTCATTTGTGTCGATTTTCCCTGAGCTAATCTTGCCCATAGCAACTTTATTTATTAAATCGGCAGCCCGATCCAGGGCGTATATTTGCACTTCTTTATCTATCCCCTTTTCGAATCTGTTTGAAGCCTCGGTTCTTAAGCTAAATTTCGCAGTACTTTTTCTATTATTCACTGGGTTAAAATAAGCTGATTCTAAAAATACATTTTTGGTGCTCTGATCAATCTCAGAATGCTTTCCTCCCATTATTCCGGCAAGAGCTATAGGTTCTTCTGTGTCAGCAATAACTAAACTATTAGCAGGCAACTGCCTTTCTACATCATCTAAAGTGCAGATGGTTTCACCCGGTCTGCTTCTTCGAACTATAATGGTCTTCCCTTTAACTAAATCAAGATCAAAGGCATGAAGCGGCTGTCCTGTTTCCATCATTACAAAATTGGTAATATCTACTATGTTATTTATTGGTCTTGCCCCTAACAATCTTAACTTCCATTTTAACCATAAGGGTGATTCTTCTATCTTAATATCTTTTATCACTCTTCCGGCATAACGAGGGCATAAATCTTCTTCCTCAATTTTTACAACAATATCTTTTTCGATTTTTTCGCCCTCTTCTTTTATCTCTATTTCAGGAATTTTAAGCTTATTATTAATAATTGCACCTATTTCTCTGGCTATTCCGATTACACTCATTAAATCAGGACGATTAGAATGTATTTCAAAATCAAATATAGTGTCGTCAAATTTTATCATTTTCCTTATATCTTCCCCTAAGACAGCTTCTTTTTCTAAAATTAAAATCCCCGGAGATTTCCCTGGTTCAATTCCCAATTCAGAAGCTGAACATAGCATTCCCGAAGACAAAACTCCCCCAAATTTCTTACTTTTGATAATTCCTATTTTGGGTAATTTTGACCCATCCAGTGCAACCGCCACTTTATCAAAAACCTTCATATTTTTTGCCCCACAAATTATTGGAAGTATCTTCTTTTTTATATCTACCTGACAAACCGATAATTTTTTCTTTTCGGGGTGTTGTTCTATGGCAATTATCTTACCCACTACTACTTTTTCTATCTCAGTAGATATATTCTCCATTCTCTCTAAAATTATACCGTTTATAGTCAATCTCTGGGCAAGCTCTTCAGGCGACATATCCATATCAATATATTCTTTTAATAAATTGTAAGAAACCTGCATTTTTCTCCCTCCCTGTCTCGTGATTCGTATATCGTATATCGTATTTCGTAAAGATTATAGGATTACAAATGAGCCATTTATCTTATCGGTCACAAAGTATTGAGCGTCTACAACACTAAACCAAAAAATTCAAAACTTTTTTCGTATTACTCTTTTTCTTTCTTCTGGCTACGGGATTCTGACTCCTTACTTCTATTTTTTTCACGAAATACGAAATACGATATACGATATGCTAATTAAAATTGTTTTAAAAATCTTAAATCATTTTCAAAAAATAACCGGATATCATTTATGCCATATTTTAACATGGCAATTCTTTCCGCTCCCATTCCAAAGGCAAAGCTAGAATATTTTTCCGGATCGTATCCTACCATCTTAAAGACTGCCGGATCGGTCTCCCCTGAACCCATAATCTCTAACCATCCGGTATACCCACAAGCCCTACACCCTCTTCCATGGCATAATAGACAAGATACATCTACTTCCGCGCTCGGTTCTGTAAAAGGAAAATAAGCCGGTCTAAACCTTACTTTCCTGTCTTTACCAAAGATCCTATGTACAAAAACAGTTAGGACACCTTTCAAATCGCCAAAAGTAATATCTTTATCAACTGCCAGGCCTTCTATCTGATGAAACATAGGAGCATGAGTACTATCCGCAGCATCACGCCTATAACATCTTCCTATAGTAATCATTCTAATCGGAGGTTGTTGTTTTTCCATAACCCTTATTTCCACTGGTGAGGTATGGGTTCGAAGCAAAATTTCTTTATTTATATAAAAAGAATCCTGGTCATCCCTGGCGGGATGGTCTTTGGGAATATTAAGTGCTTCAAAATTATAATAATCTAATTCTACTTCCGGGCCCTCTTCTATCTTAAATCCTAAACTTAAAAATATTTCCTCAATCTCTTTTAAGACTAAATTAATGGGATGAGCAGTTCCTCTGTCTAATTTTCTCCCCGGAAGAGTAAGGTCGATACCTTCTCCCTGTAATCTTTTTTCTTTCTCCAGCTTTTCAATTTCTATCTCTTTTATTTTAAGCAGTTCTTCAATCTCTCTTTTGCTTTGGTTCAATAGCTGCCCGGCTTTTGGCCTTTCTTCCGCAGAAAAACTTCCCAACTTTCTCAACAGGAGAGTCACTATCCCCTTTCTACCTAAATATTCTACTCTTAATTTCTCGATATCTTTTAAATCCTTAACTAAATTTAACTTAGAAACAATTTCTTTTTTAACCCCTTTTATTTTATTTTCCAATAGTATCCCCTCCTCATCGTTAATAGTTCCGATAAAATAAAAAAAGGTTTACAATTTTCTTCGCCTTGTAAAGGGACGAAAATTATAGACCTTCTCCGCGGTACCACCCTTTTTAATCTGCTTTTTACTAAGCAAATCCGTACTCTTACTCCTTATAACAGTGGAGTGCTGGCAAAACTTACTTTTATAATTTCAGCCTGCAGTTCTAAAGTGAATTTCGATTATTATCTAACCAGACTAAATATCAAGTTAGCTATAACCTACTTATCTTTATTATAACTTTTAACAAAAGATATTTTATAGACATTAATGTACGTAAAAATAAATTTAATTTAAGCCTTCTTTAGCTACTTTCACTACACTAACAAATGCTTCGTGATTTCTTACTGCTAATTCAGCTAACATTTTCCGATTGATTTCTACCCCTGTAACCTTTAAACCTCTTATAAATTTATTATAAGATATTCCTTCGTTTCTGGCAGCAATACCAATTCTGGTTATCCACAAACTTCTAAAATCTCTTTTTTTCGCTCTTCTATCTCTGTAGGCATAAGAAAGTGCCTTCATCATAGCTTCATGAGCAGTACGATAAAGTTTGCTTTTTGCCCCCCAATATCCTTTAGTTAATTTTAATACTTTTTTTCTTCTTCTTCTTGAGGCAACGCTATTTGTCGCTCTTGGCATACCATTCACTCCTTATCTTTTTATATCCGAATTATTCTTTGTTTATCGCCCTTATATTTAATATTGTTCTGATAATACTTCAAAGTTTTTAGAAAATATTAAGAATAAGGTAATAATACTTTAACATTTTTTACCTCAACACTACTAACCGTAGTCCTTTTTCTTAGATTTCTCTTACGTTTTGCAGTCTTTTTAGTCAAAATATGACTTTTATAAGCTTTTGACCTTATTATCTTACCTGAACTACTTACTTTAAATCTTTTCGCTGAACTCTTATGTGTCTTCATTTTAGGCATATATGTCTAACCTCTTTCCCAGTAATGTTTTGTATTATTTAGGTATTAAAACTAAAATCATATTCCGTCCTTCTAACTTTGGTTCCTTTACAACCTTGGCAATTTCTTCGGTATGTTTAGTTATGCGCTCCAATAATTCCTTTCCTAAATCTAAATATCTCATTTCTCGCCCTCTAAACATTATAGTAACTTTTACCTGATTACCTTCTTCTAAAAATTTAGATAGATTTTTTACTTTAAAATTGTAATCATGTTCTCCAATATTGGGGCGTATTTTTATTTCTTTCATTCCGCCGCTTTTCTGTTTCTTCTTCCCGCTTCTATTTTTTTTATCCAGTAAGTATTTATATTTTCCGTAATCGATAATTCTACAAACCGGAGGTTTGGCTTCTGGTGCAACTTCAACTAAATCAAGATTACTCTTTTCGGCAAGTTCAAGACCCTCCTTTTTGCTAACTATTCCTACCTGCTTACCTTCAAAATCTATAAGCATAATCTTCTCTGCTCTAATTTTTTCATTTATTCTTAACTTCGGTTTTGACTTAATTCCTATTTTCCTCCTTTACACGCATAAAGATGAGCAACGCATCAATTTTCATGTAATTTAAATTAGTTTTTTGGCTCAACTTTGAAATATAATTATACTAATTTTGGTAGATAAAAAATATAGCTCCTACGCTTCTTTAAAACATATATAATTCTTCATTATTTCTAAAAAACTATAACATATT
>ASPA01000083.1 GCA_000405605.1 Atribacteria bacterium SCGC AAA255-G05 | reverse complement strand
TTTTTTAAAAGGTTCAGGATTATCTATAGAAGGGAGAAAAGCATTAGGTTTATTGATTTTTATTATTATTTTATGGGTAACTGAGGCAATTCCTTTTCCAATTACAGGATTAATTGTGATTTTATTAATTCCTATCTTTGGGCTTACTTCATTTAAAGATGCCATTTATTCAGGTTTTGGTAATTCAATTATAATATTTTTCATCGGTGTCATGATAATTTCTGCAGCATTAAATAAGTCTGGAATTTTATATAGACTAACACTTATAGCTTTAAATAAGGTGGGCTTAGAAAGTTCTAAGTTAATATTTACTTTTATGGGAATAGCTGCTCTGCTTTCCATGTGGATAACAAATATGGCAGTTGCGGCAATTTTATTACCAGTTGCTAGAGAAATTTTAGAAAAGGCAAAAATAAAGCCGTTAAAAAGCAATTTTGGGAAATCCTTAATGATTTCCATAGCATGGGGATGCGGTATAGGAGGGGTGGGAACTCCTGTTGGAAATGGAGGAAATATTCTTGCGGTAGGGTTTTTAGGAGAAATGGCAGGAATAAATATTACCTTTATTAGTTGGATGAAAATAGGCGTACCAGTAATTTTAATACTTTTACTAATTGGTTGGTTTATTTTAACACGTATTTTTCCAGCGGAGATTGATGCATTAGTATTTAAAAAAAATTATATAAAAGATGAATTAAAAGCATTGGGACCGTTAACAAGCAAAGAGAGAAAAGCATTGACGATTTTTGGGTTGGCTATTTTTTTATGGTTAACAAACCCTTTTATTAATCCATACCTAAATTTTCCTATTTCTAACTCATTTATAGCACTTTTTGCAGCAATATTAATATTTTTACCATATATTGAAATATTAGACTGGAACGATGCACAAAAAGACATATCGTGGGGTTCCATTATTTTAATCGCAGGTGGTTTAAGCCTTGGGAAAGTTTTATTAGATAGTGGAACCATTAAATGGATTGCATACAGTTTTCTTACTAACATAGGTAATATGAATGTTATTTTTCAAGTTTTGCTGATTGTTACATTAATTCAAATAGCCAAAATATTTTTTTCAAGTAACACTGCATCAGCCTTAATTTTAATTCCAATTTTGATAACATTAGCTCAAGGATTGAAACTAGATGTTTGGTTAGTTGTGGGACCAGCTGCTTTTGCTGCTTCACTAGCGTGTATTTTAGTTACATCTACTCCGGTTAATGTTATTCCTTATAGTGCTGGTTATTTTTCAATGAAAGATTTTAGCATTTCAGGAATTTTGTTTACTTTAGCAATAATTCCAACAATTACTTTTGTATTTCTTTTTTTAAATTAATTATTGTTTGACGTAAAAAATAAAAAAATATTGTTCTTTACAAATAATACCAAATAATAATAATCAACATGTTTAAAATTGTGTAATCCATATTCCTTAAATTCTAAAAGATTGATGAAAGGCTTGATACATAGACTTATTACTAATGCACGGGAGGTGAAATTTAATGTAAAAAAAACAAAGATAGTAGTATGGCTAAGGATTTGTATTAGATAGAATAAAATTAATTAAATTATAAGGAGGTTTTAGGAAATGATTAAACAGAGATTATTAAATCTAATAGTTATGACTATATGTTTTGTTTTGGTAATGGGTTTTTTGGGGTTAGGACAAAATAATGCAGCAGCAGAAGGAAAAGAAATAATTATAAATTTCCCCTCAATTTGGGTAGGCAAAGATTCAAAGGCAAAAGTTATGGATGAGCTTATTGCAAAATTCAATGAAGACAATAAAGAAAGTATTAAAGTTGTCGTTGAAGAAATTGCTGATTATGATGCCTATGAAGAAAAAATGAGAACTTCCATTGCTGCCGGCAGTGTACCTGATATATTTATAGCAAAGGCGGGTTCAAAGATTGAACCATTTTTTAAATCAGGTAAATTAATGGATCTTACTTCTTACATGAATGAGGGATGGAAAGATAGATTTGTTGGAAATATTTTAAATACTGCAACATATAATGACAAAATATTAGCCATACCTTATGAATTTGCAATTACCCCAGTCTTATATAACGAAAAATTATTAAAAGATGTTGGCTATGATAGTTTCCCTGAGACTTATGATGAATTTTTCGTAATGTGTGATAAATTGAAAGCAAATGGGATTATCCCCTTATCTTTAATGACCAGTGATAATGCCTGGACTGCTATGCTTTGGTATTCACAATTGCTGCATGCTTTCGGTGGCCCCGATATTTACGAAAAAGGTTTTGATGATCCTGCATTTGTAGAAGCTGCCAGAGTTTTAAAGAAAATGTTCGAATATACGACTTCAGATGCCGTTGGTGCAAATGCGGCAGTTGCGGCTGGACATTTCTTAAGCGGCAGGACTGTAATGCTTATAAATGGACCATGGTTTATAGGAAGAATTAAAAGTGAAGGCTCAGGTGAATTTTATACTGATGTTGCGGTTGCCAATGCACCGGCGTATATAGGTGAAAAAGGGGAAAAAGGTGGTGAAGTTGGTTTTGTTCAAGCATTAATATGTGCAGGTAGTCAAAAGGATAAGGATAGGGAAGCAGCTGTAGTAAAATTTTTAAAATATTTAACCGAACCTGATAATGTTAAAAGACTTTCTATCGATTCCGGTGCATTATTTGTTATCAAGACTGAGATGGGAGAAGGAGATGAGATGGAAAGATTACAAAAACAAATGGTTGAGCTGTCTAATAATGCACCATATGTTGTACCTCACTTTAATATGAGTGTGAACCAGGAAGTTGCAACAGAATTTCCACAAGCATTATCTTCAATGATATTAGGAGAAAAAAGTCCTGAACAATTCATTGAAACATTAAAAGAAATAAATGCAAGATAGCAGCGTAGTATAAACATTGAAAAAAGAATTTAATCCCCTTATAAGCAATTTTCTAATTGCTTATAAGGGGATTCGAGACTAATAAAAAAAAGTGATAGGAAAAGATATTATGGAAAAATTATCAATTAATTCTAAGATAGGAATAATATTATTTCTTCTGCCTATTATTATTTTATTTACAGCTTTTTTTATATACCCTATAGGATTTTTACTGGTTACAAGTTTCTATAAATGGGATGGATTAAGCGCCCCTACATTGGTTGGAATTAAAAACTATTTAACTTTATTTAATGATCCGGTATTCAGGCTATCCATTAAAAATAATGTTGGTTGGCTTTTGGCTGGAGGATTTATACAAGTACCGCTTGCAATAACAGTAGCAATATTTTTAGCGAGAAAGCCAAAAGGATGGGAATTTTTAAGAACAGTTTATTATTTTCCTAATGTTATTTCGGTTGTCGCCATATCTATCATGTGGATGGCTATATATAATAGTGGATATGGTGCTTTAAATGGATTACTTAAGTTAGTTGGGCTTGCTAATCTCCAAAGGAATTGGTTAGGGGATTTACATTTAACTTATCCTGCAGTAGTATTATACGGCGTTTTTTATATAGGATATTTTATGATAATAATATTAGCAGAAATAAGTTCGATTCCTAAGCAATATTACGAAGTCGCCTGTATCGATGGTGCTAGTAGATTGCAACAGGAATTCTATATAACGCTACCTCTTATAAGAAATTCAATTTGTACCTGTATGATTATCGCAATGGTATATGGATTAAGACAATTTGAACAGACTTACATCATGACTAATGGTGGACCTGCAAACAAAACGATGGTAATGGTCTTATATTTATTCAAAAAGATGCATAGTTTTAGATATGGCTTAGCAAGTGCTTCTGGAATTATACTTCTTATAATGGGTGTTTTTGTTATTGTAGGAGTTAGAAAATTATTTAAGGTTGAAAAATATCAAATGTAAAAAAGGAGAGATTGCAAGATGAATGAAATGGCATATAGTAGAGTTAGAAATAATAGAATAAATCTATATAAAAGTAAAACTTTTAAAAATGCAATCATGTGGATAGTCTTGGGATTTTTCCTTTTTTACACTATTGCTCCTTTGGTGTGGCTGGTTATATCCTCTTTAAAAACGAATGGAGAACTCATGGGAGCACCCCTTGCATTGCCCAAGACATTACAGTTTCAAAATTATAAAAATGCTTTTGAAGTATCAGGGCTCGGTAGATTATTTTTAAATTCAATTATTGTAAGTATCACAGCAACCATATTAAATGTGATAGTTAGTTCTATGGCATCATATTCTATAGCCAGATATGATTTTAAAGGTAAAGAATTAATCTTTACCTTAATTTCGGCAGGAATAATGGTCCCTGTAAGCGCGTTGATGGTACCGGTTTTTATATTAATAAAAAATTTAGGTCTGTACGATACGAAACTTGCATTAATTTTAACCTATTCAGCAATGGGACTTCCTTTATCTATATTTATAATTAGAGGATTTATGAATACCATTCCAAAAGAACTTGAAGAGGCGGGAGTGATAGATGGCTGTAATTTCTACCAAATATTTTATAAAATTATATTACCACTTTCCAGGGCGGGCATTGTTACGGCTATTACGTTTCAATTCTTATATTGCTGGAATGAATTTATATATGCGATGCTTTTAACTTCGTCTCAGACTAATAGAACTGTTCAAGTTGGAATAAGATTTTTTTCAAATCAATTTACCACAGATTATACATCCATGTTTGCCGCCATTACGATAAGTATAATCCCAGCTATAGCAGGATATGTTGTGTTTCAGAAACAAATTATATCAGGGCTTACCAGCGGTGCTGTCAAAGGTTAATGGCGGGATCGTTAAAGTAAAGGTAAATGTAGTAATAATTCGCACATAAAAGTGGATTAACATCTTTAAAAGTGAGGCGTTTTTAGAAAAATAAAAAAAGTATCAGCTGGAGCAAAAAAGTGCTTTTTGTTTTCTATAGATAAAAAGGACTATCTTTAAATAGCGAATAGAAAGGCTGAAGAGGGGAAAAAAAGAATAGTTAGACGTTTTATAGTTGAATTATATTAATTAAATTGTCTAGAAAAAAGAGGAATTTTACCATGAAAAAAAAGATTAAATTAGGCGTTGTGTGTTTAGCAAGGGAAACTTTTGATTTTAATGCAGCGCAGGAAATCTTTGATAGAATAAAGAAAAATTTGAAAGAAATTGAAAATGTTAATTATACTTTTATTGATGATTTAGTGATTGAAATTAAAGATGCTAAACAAGCCGCAAAGTTTTTGTTGTCTAAAAATATAGATGGGCTTATTGTAATCAGTGGTACATTCCACTTAGGGCATCTTGTGCTTGAATTAGATAAGGTTATAAGAAAGCCAATTTTATTGTGGGGATTAAATGAACTTCCATACAATGGAGGGAAAATAAGGTTAAATTCTATCTGTGGAGTAAATTTGGATGCTTCAAATCTTTATAAATCAGGAAATAGACAATATTATTCAATAATGTCAGACGCAATAGATGAAAATTGGGTTGATGCAATAAGAGTAAAAGTGGCTTTGGAAAATGCACATATAGGAATAGCTGGTTATAGAGCATCTGGATTCTTTAATTTAAGTATTAATGAATTAGATAGCTTTAATCAAACAGGAATATTGCTTGACCATTATGAATTAGAAGATATATTTAAGATTGAAATTTCTAAAGATGAAGTTAGGGAAAAAGAGGAAAAAATAAGAGAAACATTTGATATTTCAGGAATTACAAATATTCAGGTTCAAAAGGTAGCAGAGCTTTCTGTCAAAATAAAAGTATTTTTAGATAAAAATAATCTTACAGCATTGGCTATAAGATGTTGGCCTGAATTTGCTGCAAGTTTTGGAATTTCACCATGTGCAGCGATGTCGATACTACAATCAGAAGGTTATATTTTAGGTTGTGAAGGGGACGTAGAAGGAACCATTTCAATGTTAGCACACAGAGCAATTGGTGCTGAAACTCCATTTCTTGCCGACCTATCACAGGTTGATTTAAAAGAAAATTTTGCATTAATGTGGCACTGTGGTGTAGCCCCATGTAATCTTTGGGATGGAAAATGTATAAGATCTTTAGATACCTATTTTGCAGGAGGGAAAGGCGTAACGGCTGATTTTGTAATGAAAGATGGTGAAGTTTCAATTTTGAGATTTGATTCTGCACAAAATAAATACAGAGTATTCCTTCAAAAAGGGATAGGAATACCTATGAAAAAAATTCTTAAAGGTACTTATTTAAAGGTAAGATTTGAGAATAACATAAATGAAGTTCTAAATAAGGTTATATATAATGGAATTGCTCATCATGTATCTTTAGCTTATGGTAATTACATAAAACCACTGGAAATACTTGCAAAAATAAAAGGTTGGAAAGTTATAAGATAATGCAGTAAAGCTTCATTATCTTGATTTATAGCTTAGAGGTTTATGGTTTAGAGGCTGATATATTATGCTACAGCTTATTTAAAATAATTAATATTATTAATTTAGGAGTCATTACATCATGAAGGTTGAAAAAAGTGA
>ASPA01000082.1 GCA_000405605.1 Atribacteria bacterium SCGC AAA255-G05 | reverse complement strand
CAACCTTTAACTTTGTTAGTATGGAATCTGTCACTTCGGAATTTATAGTGATACATAAGAAAATGGGGTTTCAGGGGTTTCTCCTGAATTCCCTCTCTCTACGCTCCCCTCCGCTACGGCAGAAGCCACCATTAAATGGGTGTACTCTTCCTTAGAATAACCCTGAATATCTAATGGATTAATACCTTTCTTTTTTAATAGATAATCCAATAAAACTCTGGTTCCTGAACCTTTCTGCCTATTAATAAACTTTATATCTTTCTTAACTAAATCATCTATTCCTTTGATATTTTTTGGATTTCCTCTTTTTACCATTATCCCCTGTTCTCGGTATGTTAGATTCACAACTTTCAATTCTCTCTGAGGAAGCATCTTTTTTATATAGGGGAAATTATATTCTCCACTCTCCGAATCCAATAGATGAGCGGTGGCAAGGTGGGTTCTTTTTTGTTTCAAAGCTAATAATCCTCCCATGCTTCCTACATTAAAGGACACCAAATTAAAATCAGAAAACTCTCCTTGTAATTCATTTCTTAAAATATCCAAAACTAAATCATGACTCCCGGTCACAATGATATTGTTTTTTATTCTATTTAAATCTTCTAAAAGTTCGGCTTCTACTTCTTCTCCAAAATCTACCCCCTCTTTAAGCAAGGGAATACGAATCAGGGCATCTGCTTCTACCAAAGAAGTAAGCACTCCTGCTCCTCGGGAAAGAGGATAAGCCATTATTTTTCCATCTATATTTCCTAATTTTACTCTTAGAAATTCTTCATCTCCTAAACGTGAAACCACTTTGTGTGCCATATGCACTTTAATCTCTTCTCGTTTTTTTACAGTCAATCCTAACTTATAGAAAACCAAAGGTTTTAAAAATTGTTCCGCAGAGATAATCGCTGAGACCGGATAACCGGGAAGTCCGATAAAAGGAGTATTGTCAATGATTCCCAAAATTGTCGGTTTCCCTGGCATAATGGCCACTCCGTGAACTAAAACCTCACCTATACTTTTGACGATCTCAGAAGTGAAATCTTTAGAACCGGCGGAGGAGCCGGCTATAACCACTACAATATCATTTTGTTGTTTGGCCTTCTGTAAAACTTTTTTTAAATCTTGGGGAATATCTTTCACTATTTCGTATACTCTTGCCTCTCCTCCCCACTCATAAATCAGACCTTTAATTATTTTGGAATTATACTCAATAATTTTGCCAGGACTAATTTCTTCCCCTGGTGAAATCAATTCATCGCCAGTAGGTATAACTGCTATTTTAGGCTTCCTGCGGACAAAAAACTGATTTACTCCTCCTGCCAATAAAGCTCCGATATCTAACGGGCGGATCCGATGATTTATCGGGATGATTAATTGATTAGCGACTACATCTTCCCCAATATTACGAACATGCTGCCCTGGAGAAACTGCCGAAAATATTTTTATTTCTTTAATATTTTCTTCTTTTGAATCATCGGTAAAATCATTAGAAATATCTTTATTCTTATCTCCTTTAAATTCACTCAAAGGATTTATATCCTCAATCTTTATAACTGCATCAAAACCGAAAGGTATCGGATTACCAGTATTTATAAAATGAAAATCTTGATTAATCTTTAAAGTAATAGGAGAAGATTCGGAAGCTCCATAGGTATCCCTTGCTCTGACTACTACTCCATCCATAGCTGCTGCCTGATAATAAGGAGAGGATATCCTGGCAAAAATTGGCTCTGCGCTAATCCGCCCCAGGGAATCTTCAGTAAAAACCAATTCCCCTTTTAGAGGCTGAGCAAGTTTGTATTTTAATAAAGTTTTATAAAATTTTTCTTGAGCTTCTTTTAAAGTTAATTTACTTAAATAAATATTTCTCTTCAAGCCATTCCCTCCTATTAAAAAATATTCCTAACTCTATATCCTATACTAAAATAATTCCACATTAACCTTACTGCCCTTTTCCAATCCTTCAATATTTAATCCTATCTTCATCAAACCCGAAGCACGAACCATGGTAGAAATTAATCCTGATTTCCCCAGAATAGGTTCGGCATAATATTTTTCACCTTCTTTATATACAAATACCCGCACATAATCTTCTCTTCCCGAATCTGAAACTATATTACAGGTCAGCTCTGCTTCTATTTCTTTGGCAGAATTATAATTATATTCTCCACCCTGTAACCAGCTAATCAAAGGTCGTACAAAAAGGTCAAAGATTATCATCGTTGAAACCGGATGACCGGGCAAGCCAAATATCGGCCTATTGTCAGCTATGGCAAGTATGGTGGGTTTCCCCGGTTTTACTGATACTCCATGAATCAACACACCGGGTTTTCCTAACCTATTAAGCGCTTCTAAGGTAACATCTCTTACCCCCACTGAGCTTCCTCCGGAAATAATTACCGCTTCTGCCTTATCTTCCTTGATAGTCTTTTTTATCTCCTGCTCCAATAGAATAACTTCATCTTTGATAATTCCCCTATAAACAGAAACCCCGCCTGCCTCTTCAATACAAGCTCCAAGGGTGTAAGAATTTATATCTCTTATCTGCCCTATTCGAGGTTCGCCTTCAGCTGGGATTATTTCATTGCCCGTTGAAATAATAGCAATTTTTGGTTTCCTATAGATTTTGATATTAGTTTTCCCTATTCCAGCTAAAACTCCTATATCCTGTGGACGTAATCTGTGCCCTTTTCTTAATATAATTTCTCCTGTTTTTAGATCCTCATTCTCTCGGACTACATTTTCCCAGGGAGAAATCGATTTTCTTATTTCAATGGTTAAATCATCAATCTGCTCGGTATATTCTAACATCATCACCGCATTCGCTCCTTTAGGGAGCATACCTCCGGTGGATATTTTTACCGCTTCTCCGGGATTAATCTTCAATTCAGGTTTAGCACCCATCTTTATTTCTCCTACAATCTTCAAATAGGAAGGTAAACTATCAGTTGCTCCAAAAGAATCTTCTGCCCCAATGGCATAACCATCCATTGTAGAACGATTAAAACCAGGCAGATTAACGGGTGCAACTACCTCTTCTGCTAAGATTCTGTGTAAGGCAGTTTTAATATCGACTACTTCTATATTACTCTGAGTTATTTCCTTTAAATTTAAATGACTTTTTAGCATCGCAATTACCTCATTCGGGGTACTAATTTTAAATAAAGGTTTTACCATGTTCGCTCTTTATCTCCTAATTATTAATTTTTTATATTGTTTTGCAAATATCTTTTTTTAAAAATTAATATAATTTTACTGCCGAAGCTTTAAAGGTTAAATAAACTTTGCTTCCCAGATTGAGATTCATCTTAAAAAATGACTCTCTGGTAATAATCACCACTAAAGGGATACCAATATCTATTTCTAATTTTACCAAGTGATTTTGCTCGATAATCTTGGTTATTTTCCCCAAAAAGGAATTTCTGGCACTGGATTGAAACTGTTCATAAGATAAGATTATATCTCTGGGGTCAATAGAAATATATGCCAGACCAACTTTTTCACTTACTATAGCAAATTTTATATTTCCCGCAGTTTTAAACCATTTTAAGTTATCTTCTTCTTCTATTATTTCTCCCCGAAGAAGATTTTCCGGAACTTGTTTAATAATTTTACCATCCAAAAGGGAAATCACTTCATCAGCTAACCGATAGGCCTGGGAAAGGTCGTGAGTAGTAAATATTACAGTGGTTTTAATCTCTTTCTTTATTTTTTTAATCACTCTTTCCACTACATCTATGTGCTTTTGATCTATACTTGTGGTAGGTTCATCTAAAAAAAGAATTTCTGGCTCTATTACTAAGGCTCTGGCAATTACCACTCGTTGAGCTTCTCCACCTGATAATTGGTTTGCTTTTCTATCTTTAAAACCGGAAAGTCCTACTATATTTAAAGCACTTCTAATTCTACTTTTTTGAACTTTAGGAGGAATTGATCTTATTTTTAATCCATAGGCAATATTATCATAGACTGTAGAATGAAATAAGAAAGGATCCTGATTTACTAAAGTTATTTTCCTTCGAATCTCTAAGGTATCAGAATTTGATTTATTGGTAATTTCTTGATCATAAAAAAATATTTGACCTTCATCTGCTTTCTCTAATAAATTTAAAATATTGAGTAAGGTGGTCTTGCCCGACCCGTTTGGACCGACAATAGCGTAAATCTTACCCTCTTGAAAATTCAAATTATCTACATCTAATACAATTTTATTATTATAAACTTTTTTTAAATCTCTAACTTTAAATATTAATTTATCCATATTTTAAGTTTACACTCTCTTACTTTGAAAATAGTGGAGTAAAATATTTATACTAAAGGCGACAAATAATAATATAATTCCCAGGGCAATAGCAAAACCAAACTCTCCCTTGGTACTCTCCAGGGCAATGGCAGTGGTCATAACCCGGGTACTTCCTTTTATATTTCCTCCCAACATCATAGCGGCCCCAACCTCGGCAATTACTCTTCCAAATCCGGTAATTACCGCAGCTAACACTGCATAACGGGCTTCTTTAATTACCATCCAGGCAGATTGGGCTTCGGTTGCTCCTAGAGTTAATGCGGTATTCCTAACCCTTTTATCAATTCCCTGTACTGCCGAATGAGTGAGAGCAATAATTATAGGGACAGCCAATATAAACTGACCGATAATCATAGCTGAAGGGGTATATAATAATTCAAAGATTCCCAATGGTCCTCTTCGAGAAATTAAAGAATAAACAATCAGCCCTATAACTACTGTTGGTAAGGCCAATAGGGTATTCACTAAAGCTACACTAAATCTTTTTCCCCAATAATCTTTTACCGCCATTAAAAATCCTAAATATACTCCCAATAATGAAGCTAAAATAACAGCAGTCAAAGATACTCTTAACGAAAGTAAGACAATATTGAATATTTCACTATCTAAAGTAAAGATTAATTGAAAAGCTTTATGTATCCCTTCAATAATAAAATCCAAAATAGCACCTCGATATAAAAATTTACCAATTTGCCAATTTACCAATTTGCCAATTGACCAATTTTCCAATTGCCCAATTGAATTGGTTAGTTGGTTACCTGATCAACTGGCAAACCAACTAACCAATTAACTAGCTAACTTTGTTTATTTGATTGCTACAGGATAAAAAAGTATTTCTCCTTCGATTTTGTATTCTCTAATTATTTTCTGGCCTTCCACTGAAGTGACCCAGGCAACTAATTGCATGGCTTCCATATATTTCACCTGAGGATAATTAGCAGGATTAACTGCCATTATGCCATAAGGATTAAATAGTAGAGCATCTCCTTCAGAAAGAATAATTAAATCTATCTTATTCTTATAAGCCAAAAATGTGCCTCTATCACATAGGGTGTAAGCTTGTTTCTCATAAGCGATCTGTAAGGTTGCACCCATCCCTTGGCCAATTTCTATATACCATTTCCCCTCAGGAGAAATCTTCGCGCTTTGCCATAAAATCTTTTCTTTTTTATGAGTCCCGGAATCATCACCCCGGGAAACAAAATAAGCCTTGCAGTCAGCAATCTTTTTTAAAGCTAAAATCACGTTGCTTTCATCTTTAATATCTGCCGGGTCATCAGAGGGTCCAAGAATAATAAAATCATTAAACATAACATCTCTTCTGTTTACTCCATAACCTTCTTCAATAAATTTATCCTCTGCTGCTCGGGCATGAACTAATACTACATCCACATCTCCATTCTCTCCCAATGCAAGAGCTTTCCCGGTACCAACCGCAATAACATCAACCTTGATTCCATATTTTTCTTCGAAGGGCGGTAATAAAACTCCCAGCAGCCCCGAATTTTCCGTACTGGTAGTAGTGGCTAATTTTAGGTGAATAGGGCTAGCATAAACTGAACTAATTAATATCATACTAACGGCAAATAAAAACACTGCCTTAAAAATAATATTTCTTTTCATCGATATTTCTTTCCTTTCTTGTAATTAAATTTAAAACCACACAACAAAAAAACCAACACTGTGTCCGGTGTTGGTTTACAAGTTTAATTCATAATATCAGTCCTCCTTTCCAAACACGGGAGGAATAAGAGTTTCCTCTTATTCCCTATCGGCTAATCCACCATCGTTTTCACCTTAGGTGTGATAGCTCGGAGAATATTTTTTTATAAAAGAGCGATAAGTAAGAAATATCTTTGCATATTATAATATTTTTTCAG
>ASPA01000081.1 GCA_000405605.1 Atribacteria bacterium SCGC AAA255-G05 | reverse complement strand
ATAATATAATTGTTGGAACTGATTCTTGTTTTTATCCCCTTCTGTACCAGGAAGCGGGATTGGCTGTATTGGTAATCAACCTGGTCTTGATCCAGATAGAGCCTTACCTTTACACCTCGTTCGCGGGCTTTTACAAGAGGAAGGGCGATTTCTCTATCGGTGAAAATGTACATGGCTATGTTAATAAAAGCTTCGGCTTGATTGATATTTTTAATGATTTCTTTTTGAGGATTGTCCGAGAGGGAGAAGTAGACTTCGGTTTTGGCCAAGGGGAAAAGAGAAAATTGGGAAATAAAAATTATAGTAAGTAAAAGAAGGATAGTTATTTTGATTTGTTTTTTGTTTTGAAACATCTTTGTAAATCTCTTTTTATTTTTCATATTCGACAAAGGGTTGGGGAATTCCTGCTTTTTTGGAAAAAAAGTTTATTCAATTGACTAATTCGCCAATTGACCTATTGACCGATTAAAAATACGGGTTACGGGATAATTTAGTCATTGGTATTAGGAAGAAAAGGATAGATTCCCTTTGTCAGCAGATGGGGATTGCTAAAACTACCTTACTTAGATACCAGAATACCCTGATTAAATTTGGTCTGATTAAAAATGTAACCAGGGGTAAATCTACTCCCGGTCATTACAGAAACAATATCTATCAGGTTATTTTTCTTAAAGAGCTCACAAAGCATCCGGATCCGGGGAAAATAATAGATTTTGTTGGTAGCAAAATGATACCTCTATTGGTAGCAATATGATACTTTCTTTGGTATCAAAACGATACCCTAACAATACCAATCTTAACATTACCAATTTAACAACAACAAAGAGAGAAAAAGATGCTGTTGCTGCTGTTAATTTTAAAAAATTAAAAGAGAAAGGAGAAGGAAAAATTGATTTTGCTTTCTTTTCTTTAGATAGATTCCCACTATCCGTTAATTTTACTTTTGTTAAGCTATTTGTGGTATAATAATTTGTGTGTGACTCCTCTTTTCTACAATTTATTCAAGGTATTATACCCTATAAGGATGTAAATAATGTCAAATAGAAAACCAATAGTCTTAATATCAAGTTATTATCCAAGGTTATGTGGTATTGCCACATTTTGTGAAGAAGCCAGAGAATTTATCCAGAAAGAAAATCCAGAAAGAGATGTTCTGGTAATAAGCCATACAGACGGGACCGGCGAAGGGGTTTTCCCTTTAATAGATACTTCGAATCGTTTTTGGTGGAGGCCGGTAGCAAAAAAAATTAAAAAACTGTCTCCTTATGTAGTGCATATAGAACATGAATATGGCCTATATGAGCATATAGACAAAAGAGGTATTGGGGACAGAAACCAGGGATTTATAGAATTTTTTTCCCTTGAAAGCTTAAAAGAAAAATTAAAAATGATTATATAATGATTTGTGGAGGTGATTTAAGATAAAGGAATATACTATTAAAGATATCGCAAAAATTGCCAACGTTTCTCCACGGACGGTTTCCAGAGTTGTAAATGAAGAAAAAAAAGTAAAAAAAGAAACAAGAGATAAAATATTAAAAATTATTAAATCAACCGGGTACCAGGTTAATCTTATCGCCAGGTCGCTTAGAAAGAAAACAACCGGGATTTTGATGGTCTTCGTAGAAAAAAATGCAGTAAATTATATAGGAAATTTCCATAATGTTTTTATTCGGCGTTTAGATAGTGAAGCCAATAGATTAGGCTATAAATTAATAGTTTCAAAGTCTTCAGCTTATAGAGTTGAAGAAAATAAACATGATGGTTTCTATTTGTTGAAAAATGGCTTTGCAGACGGTGCTATAATTTTTGATACGCGGGAAATTGATCGTCGGATTGACTATCTTGTGGAAAGGGATATCCCTTTTGTCATTGTTGGCAGGGATAATGTCTATGAATCTACTTCATTTGTTAATCTTGATAACATAAAAGCGGGTTATTTAGGAGCAGAGCATCTTATCAAAAGAGGGAATAAGTCTATTCGATTTTTTCTAGGGGATGAAAATTTTACGGTAAACCAGGACAGAGCAAAAGGATTTATTCAGGCCTGCAATGATTATCATATCAAGAGTGAATTAAGACAAATTGATTATGGAATTATGGACCCCAAAACTGCTTATGAAAAGATGAAAAATATTTTAGAAGAAGAAATCCCTGATGCCCTTTTTGTCTCCGGTGACCAGAGGGCAATAGGAGTTTATCATGCTATTCAGGAAAAAGGACTAAAAATACCCCAGGATATTGCGGTGCTCGGAATTGATAATATTCCATTATCAGAGTACTATTATCCGGCCCTGACAACGATTAGCCAGTCTGTAAGAAAAATGGCAAACGGGGCAATAAAAATTTTGAATCAACATTTGAAAGATCCTGAGAACTATACACACCAAAGAATTATTTTCCAGCCAAAATTAATTATCAGAAACTCTACTTAGGACGATAAAACCTTATTAAATAATCTACTCTTATTGTTGAAAAACCATATCGGAGAAGCATTGTAATATGTCAGTATCTAAAGTAAGTCGGGAAACAATAATAAACAAACTTGGATTTCTTTATGGTAAGGATAGAGCTCAAAATATATATAAAAAAATTAACGAGTTAATCGATAGATATCAGAAGAATAGTGCCGGTAAAATTACAAAAGCTGATTTTTTAAATGAAAAAGATATTGTCTTAATTACCTATGGAGATAATATTCAAGCAACCAACAAAAACCCCCTGCAATCCTTATTTAAATTTGCCGACGAATATCTTAACCGGGCAACAAATATTATCCATATACTACCATTTTATCCTTACTCTTCTGATGATGGATTTTCGGTTATAGATTACAAAAGAGTAAATTCGGTTTTAGGAGATTGGAAAGATATTGAGGATATAAGTCAAAAATTTAATTTAATGTTTGACCTGATAGTTAATCATATTTCCTCTGAAAGCATATGGTTTAAAGAGTATTTAAAAGGTAACCCTAAATATGACAACTATTTTATTAGTATTGATAAAGATACTGATCTATCTTCGGTTACCAGAGCAAGGGCACATCCTTTACTTACTAAATTTAAAAGAAAAGGCAAAGAAATATATCTTTGGACTACATTTAGTCCTGATCAAATAGATCTTAATTACGCTAATGAAAAAGTATTAATGGAAGTTATTGATGTAATATTATTTTATGGCAATAAAAAAGCCAGAGTTATCCGTCTTGATGCCATCGGTCATATCTGGAAAAAATTAGGAACAAGTTGTATTAACTTAAAAGAAACGCACTATATAATTCAATTGATTAGAACTATTCTAAATGAAGTTTATCCGGATGTATTACTGATTACAGAAACCAATGTACCTCACCAGGAAAATATTAGTTATTTTGGTAATGGCTATAATGAAGCACAATTAATATATCAGTTTGCCTTGCCTTTATTGGTATTACATACATTCTACACCGGAGATGCTTCCCGCCTTCTTGAATGGGCTTCCAAGATTCAGGATATCTCTGATAAAACAACTTTCTTTAACGTCCTTGCTACCCATGATGGACTGGGGGTCGTTCCGGTTACAAATATTTTGACAGACCAAGAAATAACAGATATTGCAGATAACATAAAAGAAAAAGGTGGATTTGTATCTTATAAAACTGTAAAAAATGGGGTTAAAAAACCATACGAAATGAATATTACCTATTATAGTGCTATCGCCGATTCTAAAAATAGCGAAGAGTTAAATATAAAGAAATTTATAGCTTCACAAGCAATAATATTATCTTTATTAGGTATTCCGGGAATTTATATCCACAGCCTGTTCGGAACTGAAAATTATCTGGAAGGAGTAGAAAAAACAGGTCAAAAAAGAACTATTAATCGAAAAAAATTTCAATATGATAAATTAAAAGAAAATTTGACAAATTCGGATTCCAGAGAACATAAAATATTTACTGAGCTCACGAAATTAATTCATAGAAGAAAATCTGAAAAAGCCTTTCATCCCAACGGAAAACAGGAAGTATTATTTTTAAAGAAAGGAATATTTTCTTTATTACGGATTTCTCCTGATGGTAAAGAAAAAATAATAGCATTACATAATGTCACAGATAATATACAGGAGTCATGCCTGATAAAAAACCAGTACAATTTAAATAAAAAAGAATATTTTGATATAATCTCCAAGAAAATAATAGATATAGAAAAAATACTTCTGGAGCCATATCAAATTATGTGGCTAAAGATTTAACAAAACTCGTTCATTGTAATTGTTAAATCAACATATATATCAAAGAAAAAGGAAAGCTAATTGTAGACTATTTTTTAATTCTATGTTATCTTTTGTATAAAAATTATATTAAAAAATATCAAATATATTAAAAAACAAGAAAGGTAGTTATATGATAAAATTAAAAAGACTTTCTGACCAACCTATTCTATTGCCCAACAAAGAACATCCTTGGGGAGAAACTGCCGTATTTAATTGTGCAGCAATATATGACAATGGCTTAGTGCATATGATCTACCGAGCTGCCGATATTGCACCCAATGGTAAAGAAGGACCCTATATTAATCGTCTTGGTTACGCAGTAAGTAAAGACGGGATTCACTTTAACCGTTTAGAGCAGCCAATTTTATTCAATGACGTCGAGCAAGAAGCAAGGGGACCGGAAGACCCCAGAATAGTTAAAATAAATGATACTTTCTATATGATGTATACCGGATATAGCGGTAAAGATTTTAAAATATGTCTGGCTACCTCTAAAAATCTTATTGACTGGGAGAGACAGGGAGTAGTTCTTGATGAACCCAATAAAGATGCTTCCCTGTTCCCCGAGAAGATTAAGGGCAAATATGTAATGTTTCATCGAAGATTGCCAGATATCTGGATAGCCTACTCTGATGACCTTAAAACCTGGTATGACCATAAGATTATAATGAAGCCCATCCCCGATTCTGATTGGGAATATAATAAAATTGGAATAGCCGGACCTCCCATCAAAACAGAGCAGGGTTGGCTCTTAATATACCATGGCACAAGCAATGAGAAAGGGTATTGCCTGGGAGCAGCCTTACTTGATTTAAATGATCCCTCTAAAGTTATAGCCAGGCAAGCTGAGCCAATATTGGAACCTGAACTTGAATGGGAAGTAAATGGACATATCCCCAAGGTAGTATTTAGTTGCGGCCATGCAGAAATAGGAGATAGAATATTAGTTTATTATGGTGGGGCAGATACGGTTATTGGAGTTGCTGAGCTTAAAGGGAGATTTAAAATTAAAAACTTGGTAAAAACATCAGAGTAGTTCAATGAGTCTATGAAGTTAATAATAAATACTTGTAAGACTGCGATAAAAGAGACTAATTATTTAGTTCATTGAAATCAGGTCTTGTAGATGCAAATTCACTCCTCGATTTTCAGATCATTTAATAATTTCTAATCTTTTAGCAGCAAGAAATGCCATCAAAAAGCATATATTTGATTCAGCCCCTTGATTTAAATTTACACCTTCCGGATTTAATGCATCATAACATGCGAAGTTTTCATCTACAAGAGGAATATTATTTATATTATTTCCAAAAAACCATTTATACCATTTTTCAGCCCAATTTAGATAGAAATTATCTTCTGTTGCATAATAAGCTTTTTCAAGACAACAAATCATATAGCTTGCATCAATCGGTTGTTGGTCAAATAAGGCTTTATTTTTACCTTTAAGATACCAGCCTTTATTTCCGATGGGCGAAGGAATATTATTTTTCTGACAATTTCTTATTAAGAAGTCTGTTGTTTTTTTGGCAATTTCAAAACTGATTTTACATTTTCTTTTTAGATAAATCTCCCAAAGTGCCCAGGGGATAAGGGCATTTGCATATACCAAATAATTTTCAAACCATATCCAATCATCAGAATATGTCTCAAAATAAAAATTATGCAGTTTTGCTTTTAATTCATTTTCCAAACCGTGCTGGTAATTAAGATTTAGTAAACCCAATAAAGCTGCTGATATTGCTCTTATTGAAGTCCAATTATGGGCATCTTCAATTAAATTTTTAATAATTTTTTTAATATCATCATTTTGATTACTCTTTGTTACCAAAAGAGACCATAATGTTAATCCATAAGCTTCTTTTATATTAGATTTTGAACCATATTCTTCATTTTTAAATAAACCCTTACCTTTATTGTCGTAATAAAAATGATATAGTAAGCCATCTTCTCTTTGTGCTTTTAAAATAAAGTTTAAATAAATATCCTTTAAGTTTTTATCTTTAAATTCGTCAGCGACCATAAGAGCTCGTGCTTGATCTTCCAGAGCATATCCAAATTTAGGATCAGGTTTACTTAGTTTCCCATGCTGATAAATTCCCATACTTGAAGTCATTGATCTTATTTTTTTAAGTGGGTCCATAAGAATTCTCCTAAAACCTCATCAAACAATTCCAGATGTTGCAGAGCTACATTATACCAGGTCATTAGTCTTCCGAATTTGTAGGTTTTATTTTCCATTCTCAATTTCTTTTGAGGGTTTTTGCAAATATCTATGACAGCATCTGCAATGGCCTGGGAATTTCGGAAAGGTACAATTATACCTCTTCCCTCTGCCAAAACTTCTTTGGCATACAAGTATGGAGTTGAAATACATATTTTCCCTGCCCCAATTGCATAGGCTAAAGCACCGGAAGCGGATTGCTGTGAATCCAAATATGGAGTTATACACACATCGATAATTTTTAACCATACTACCAGTTCATTTAAAGACACATATTTATTGATAAATTTAACATTTTCTTGTAAATCATACTGCTTTATTTTTTCCTTTAAAAATTTTCTATATTTTTCCCCTTCTGTTTTCAATACAACCGGATGTGTCTGACCGATTATTAAATATAAAACATTATTGAATTGCTCCTTTATTTTTTTTAAAGCTTCTATGGTATATTCAAGTCCTTTGCTTGCTGATAGAAGATTTATATTCCCCAGGATTATCCTATCCTCAAATCCCTTTATCTTTTTATACTCAGCAGTAGCTTCCAGAGGTATATCAGGAACACCGTGGGGGATAATTTCAATTTTTTCTTTTGGACAATTATAATTTTTTACAAGCTTCTGCAAACTTTCGGGCATCATAGCTATTACTTTTTCTGCAAATTTGAGCACATCTTTTAAAACCAAGCCGTATCCTTCGTTATTATTGTCAGGAATTGTATGAGTAGTTACAATTAGGGGTTTTTTCATCAATTCTACCAATTTGATAATATATTCTCCAAAGTTACCGCCATATAATCCGAATTCATGTTCTAAAACAACTATATCTGTTTTAGATTTATTAATATGATCAGCAGCTTTAATATAGGAATCAACTTCGTACTGGCTAATTTTTAATTTAACCTCCGGAGGATAATCAATTTTATCTTCCGGTCTAATTAATGCCACAATTTCAGATTTAGAGTGTGGATTTATAAGGTTAATAGCTCGAGTTAAATCTTTTGTGTAGGTAGCAATTCCACATTTTCTTGGGATATATGAGGATATAAATGTACTATTAATAATCTTATTTTTTTCTCTTAAAATTTTCTTGAGCTTGTCCAAAATAGCGCCTCCTGGAGGTTTTTTTAGAAAGCCAATCTTTTTTTAAGATTTTTGAAAGGTAGCTAATTGTATAATTAAAAGTCTCTGCTACCAACGAAAGCATTAAATAAAACTAAATATCCGAGGGCAAATCTATTTCTTCCCCTGTATTTTTTTTAAGTCTTGCAAGTCTATATGCTTTTTTATATTTTTTAGCAACTATTTCCCAGGATACAACTTCTTTTAAATATTTTTTAAGATTTTCGGAGAGTTCTTTTCTCAAATCTTTATCACATGCCAACCTAATAACTTTCTCTTTTAGCATTTGTTTATTTGTAAACAATAATCCGCCTTCACTATCCAGGGTTTGGGCTGTCAATCCTTCCAGAGGAGCTGTGGTTATATAAGGTTTATTTAAAGCGATAATTCTGGCAAGTGTTCCTGACTGTGTTTCATCCACTGTTGGTAATACGATAAAATTACAAACTGCCATTACTTTATAGTAAATTTCTCCCCTTGGAATAAATTCATAATAATGTGCCATCCCTTCCTTTTCCAAAATTTCTAAGTTTTTTTTATATTGATTATAATCTGCTAGATGGGCTTTATCTCTCATAGCACCTGCAGCAAGTAAATCCCAGTCTTCACCGGTTCTGATTCTTATTTCTTCGAGGGCTTCTTCCCATATAGAGGTTAATATATCCCATCTTTTATTAGATTGTATCCAACCCACCAATCCTACTAAATTATTACTTAGATAGGGAATTTTATTTAAACCAAGTTCCTCTTTTAATTTTGGAATATCGTTTTCACTCCAATTTTTATCTGCCCTTGCTCCATGAGGGACAATCATGATATTCTTGGGCATTTTCCATCCTCTTTGACTAAAAGTCCAGTGTAGTCTCCACTTTAGATAATCACTCTTAAATAAAACTACATCAGCG
>ASPA01000080.1 GCA_000405605.1 Atribacteria bacterium SCGC AAA255-G05 | reverse complement strand
TGATATTTAAAATAGAATTTAGAAAAAGGAGATAAAAAATGAAAGTTGTAAATGTAAATGAGATAACGAAATATTATGAGAATAAACCAGAAAATTTAATCCAAATACTTCGTGATATTCATCAAAAACAAACATATATTTCTATTGAACAATTACAAGAGATAGCGCAAGATTTAAAAATTCCCCCAACTAAAGTATATAGTGCAATTACTTTTTATACCTTATTAAGTCCAAAGCCAAAAGGAAAATATGTGTTAAGAATTTGTTCCAGTACTCCCTGCCATATGGCCGGAAGCCAAGATTTATTGGATTATCTAAAACAAAAACTCAAAATTAAAGATGGTGAAACTACTACAGACGCTTTATTTACGTTAGAAACAACCAGCTGTCTAGGCCTTTGTGCTTTTGCTCCAGCAATGATGGTTAACAATAAAATTTATGGCAATTTAACTAAAGAAAAAGTAGACCAAATAATTAGTGATTACCAAAAAGGAAAAGAAAAAGAAAGTGACTGTCTAAAAGTAAATATTTTAAATAGAGGAAAAGAAGTAATATTAAAAAATTGTGGAGTTATTGATCCTGAATCAATTGAGGAATATAAAACAAAAGGCGGATATAGCGCTTTATCTAAAGTAATTACCAAAATGACTTCTGTAAAGGTAATTGAAGAAGTAAAGAATTCAAAATTACTGGGTAGGGGAGGGGCAGCCTTTCCCACAGGTTTAAAATGGGAATTTACTTTTCGGACACAAGAAAAACCTAAATATATTATTTGTAACGCCGATGAAGGGGAACCTGGAACTTTTAAAGATCGCTTACTTTTAGAAGGTGATCCTTTTAGGATTATTGAAGCGATGACTATTGCTGGTTATGCAGTGGGAGCAGAATATGGCTATATTTATATCAGGGGAGAATATGAAATTTCTATAAGAAGAATAAAAACAGCTATAAATAAAGCTCGAGAAAGCAATCTTTTAGGAAAAAATATTTTAGGATCAAATTTTTCTTTTGATATCAAAATAAGAGAGGGAGCAGGAGCTTATATTTGTGGTGATGAAACAGCCCTTATGGAATCTATTGAGGGTAAAAGAGGAATACCAAGACTAAAACCCCCTTATCCTCCTACTTCTGGTCTCTGTGGTAAACCTACAGTTATAAACAATGTTGAAACCTTAGCTAATATTCCTGATATCATTTTAAATGGAGCAAATTGGTACAATAAAATCGGGCTTGCTGAAAGTACGGGTACAAAAATATTTACTATTTTAGGAGATATAAAAAATCCAGGGGCAGCAGAAATTCCTTTAGGCGCAAATTTAAAAGAAGTTATATATGAAATTGGCGGAGGTATAGTAGGAGGGAAGAAATTAAAAATGGTTCAATTAGGAGGCCCATCAGGAAGTACTTTAACTGCTAATATGATTGATATAGCTTTAGATTATAAGATTTTAGCTCAAGCTGGTTTAACTTTAGGATCCGGGGTTGTGTTAGTTTTTAATGAAGATAGACGTATTGTTGACGCGGTAAGGAGCATGATTCATTTCTTCCAACATGAGTCCTGTGGGAAGTGTACTCCTTGTCGAGAAGGTACTAAATATATTTATGAGATATTAGATAAAATCACTTTGGGAGAAGGAAAGGTTGGCGATTTAAATACTTTAAAATTATTAGGAGAGAACATGAAAGATACCTCTTTCTGTCCTTTAGGTCAAAGTGCTCCTAATTCTTTATTAAATACCTTAAAACTTTTCCCAGAAGAATATACCAAACTTATAAAAAATTAAATATTTTTCTACATGGATTGAGAAGTCTAATAAATATTTTTAATTAAAATTATACAAAGATAAAAATCTCAGTTAAATAAGAGGAGGAGAGGAAATTTATAATGAAGGAAGTTAAAATAACTATAGATGGACAGGAGGTAGTGGTACAAGAAGGCAAGACCGTATTGGAAGTTAGCCAAGAATTAGGTATCAAAATTCCTACTCTATGTGCTATGCCAGAGTTAGGATTTACTCCTGGTTCTTGTCGGGTTTGTGTTGTAGAGATAGAAGGTTTACCTACTTTAACGGCATCTTGCGTTTATCCCGTAAGGGAGGGATTAGTAATTCATACTCATAGCGAAAGAGTTCTTAATGCCCGTAAAATAGTATTAGAACTGTTGATAGCCAGTCATCCTTTAGATTGTATGACCTGTGAGAAAAATGGTTCTTGTGATTTAGAGGATTTAGCATATGAATTAGGAGTGAAGGAGTCAAGATTTGAACGAACCAAAAAACAGATACCCTTAGATGAAACCAATCCTTTTATTGTTAGGGATTTAAATAAGTGTATTTTATGTGGCCGATGTGTAGAAATATGTAATGAAATTCAACAGACTCATGCTATCGATTTTGGGTATCGAGGTTCAAAAACAGAGATTATCGCTGGGTTAGGAAATAAATTAGGTTTTGAAACGAAAATGACGTCTGGTTTTAATACTGAAATAAAATATTCCAATTGTGTCTCTTGCGGACAATGTGTGGCGGTTTGTCCGGTTGGTGCTTTAATTGATAAAGCAGCTCAAGGGAAAGGGAGAGCCTGGGAGTTTACCAAAGTAAAAACCACTTGTAACTATTGTGGGTGTGGATGTAATTTTGATTTTAATATTAAAGATGGAAAAGTAGTAAAAGTTACCTCTAATCCAGAGAGTGTAGTAAACGGAATTAATCTCTGTGTTAAAGGACGTTTTGGTTATGATTATATCCATCGAGATGATCGATTGACTACTCCTTTAATCAAGAAAAATGGTAAATTTGAGAAAGCCAGCTGGGAGGAAGCTTATCAGTTAATTAGCGACAAATTTAGTCAGATTAAGAAAGAAAATGGTAGTGATAGTTTGGCTGTTCTTTCTTCTGCCAAGTGTACTAATGAAGAAAATTATCTGTTGATGAAATTTGGTCGTGCGGTATTAGGGACTAATAACGTTGACCATTGTGCCCGTTTGTGTCATTCGGCGACTGTTGCAGGATTGGCTCAAGCCTTCGGTAGTGGGGCAATGACCAATTCTATAAAAGAGCTTGCTAATGCTTCGGCAATTTATTTAACCGGTTCTAATACCACTGAAAATCATCCTATAATTGCCTTGGAGATTAAAAAAGCAGTTACCAAAAATGGGGCAAAATTAATCGTAGCCGATCCCCGAGAGATAGAATTAGTTAAATATGCTACTTTATGGTTAAGGCAGCGCCCCGGTACGGATGTAGCTCTTTTTAACGGACTAATGAACGTTATCATTACTGAAGGGTTAGAAGATAAGAAATTTATTGCTGAAAGAACTGAAGGTTATGAAGAAATGAAAAAAACCGTACTTAAATATACTCCGGAGATAGTGGAAAAAATAACAGGAGTTCCTGCAGAAGATATTCGGAAGGCGGCCAGGATTTATGCTACTGCTCCCACCGTATCTCTAATTTACTCGATGGGAATCACTCAACATACCACTGGTACAGATAACGTTTTATCTACTGCCAATATTTCAATGATTACCGGAAATGTGGGTAAAGAGAGTACTGGAGTTAATCCTTTGCGGGGGCAGAGCAATGTACAGGGAGCATGTGATTTAGGAGCATTACCTAATGTTTATTCTGGTTACCAAGCAGTTGTTGACCCTCAAATACAGGAGAAATTTTCTAAAGCCTGGGGAGTTGATTTGTCCAATAAAGTAGGATTGACCGTAGTAGAGATATTAAATGCTGCCTATGACGGAAAGATTAAAGGAATTTTTATCATGGCAGAAAATCCGGCTATGTCTGACCCGGATTTAAATCATGCTAGAGAAGCACTGAAAAGAACGGAATTTTTAGTTGTTTCTGATGTCTTTATGACTGAAACCACCGAATTAGCTGATGTCGTTTTACCGGGAGTTACTTCAGCGGAAAAAGATGGAACAATTACCAATACAGAAAGGAGGGTACAAAGAATAAGAAAAGCAATTGAACCGATTGGAGAGGCAAAACCAGAATGGCAGATTATTAGCGAATTAGCTCAAAAGATGGGATATAAAATGAACTATAGTGGCCCAGCAGAAATAATGGAAGAGATTGCCTCTCTTACCCCTATTTATGGCGGAATGTTTTATAATCGATTGGATAATGGAGGATTGCAATGGCCTTGTCTTGATGCCAATCACCCGGGAACCAAGTATCTGCATAAAGGAAAATTCAGTAGAGGTAAGGGAAAATTCTTCCCAATAGAATTTAAAGAGGCTGCCGAACTACCGGATGAAGAATATCCATTGCTCCTTACCACCGGAAGAGTATTGTATCATTTCCATACAGGGACTATCACGCGAAGATCTAAAGGATTAAACGAAATTTATCCGGAAGCATTGGTGGAAATTAGTCCACAGGATGCAGAAGAACTGAGGGTTAAAGATGGAGAATTTGTAGAAGTGACCTCTCGCCGGGGAAAGATTAAAGCTAAAGCACAAGTTACTGAAAAATCTGGAAAGGGAGTTGTTTTCATAAGCTTTCATTTTCATGAAGCTGCTGCCAATTTACTTACTAATGCCGCTCTTGATCCTGTTTCTAAGATCCCAGAATATAAGGTATGTGCCATTAAAATTAAAAAAATATAAAACAAATAAAATTAATTAAAAGGAGAAAAAAAATGAATTCAAAATCAGAAACAACTCAACCCATAAGATACATTTTGCCAGGTTTTCTTTCACCTGGAGGAGTAGCAAGTGCAATGATTGAAATAGCCAAAGCCAAGATTAATTTACCATTATATCGTATGATTCTTTTAGGAATATTGGCTGGAGCATTTATCGGTTTCGGTTCAGAATTAGCTACCATAACTACTTATGATATGTCGAAATTTCTTGGAGAAGGATTTACTAAATTTATATTTGGGAGTGTTTTTTCAGTAGGACTAATGTTAGTTATCATTGCAGGTGCAGAGCTTTTTACTGGAAATAATTTAATTTTAATAAGAGTATTAAGTCAAGAAGTTAAGATAAGCAGAATGTATAAAAGTTGGTTTTGGGTGTATGTTGCTAATTTTCTTGGTTCCTTATTGTTAGTTTATATTATGTTTGGAACAGGACTTTGGAAGACGGGTAATTTTGCAGTAGGAGCAAAGGCTTTAGCAATTGCCAATGGAAAAGTAAACCTAACCTGGTGGGAAGCTTTTTCTCGAGGAATTGGTTGTAATTGGTTGGTATGTTTGGCTGTATGGATGGCAGTAGCTTCTAAAGATATAATTGGAAAGATTTTTGGAATCTATTTCCCTATTATGGCATTTGTAGCTAGTGGATTTGAACATTCCGTTGCTAATATGTATTTTATACCAATGGGATTATTATTAAAAGGGAATGCTTCTGTAGTAGCTGCAGCAGGATTGGCTGACAAATTAGGAAATCTTACTTTAAAAGGATTATTCGTGAATAATTTGATTCCGGTTACCTTAGGTAACATTGTAGGTGGATCAATTTGTGTTGCAACTGTTTATTGGTTAGTATATTTGAAAAAAGACAACTAAATATAAAGAAACTAAAATAAAGTTAATGAAGGTAAATAATAATTAGGGGTCATATTTTTTATAAGATTTGACCCCTTTTTATTGTACTTTAAACTAATTAACTAAGTAACTAAATAACCAGCTAACTAATCAATGAGTGAAGTAATGTGTAACATGTGATAAGTACCCTGTAATAAGTACCCGTTTTCATAATTTCAGAAATTTAATCTTATTACTCATTATTTATTACTTGTTACTGTATTTTATGCGATACTCGATACTATATACCCGATACTTTCTTTTGTTAGTGCTATATTTTTTAGTAACAAAATGGTATTATATAACACTATGAAAATAAAAGATAAAAAAATATCTTCCTTAACTGCAATTATATTAGCCGGGGGGAAGAGCAGTAGAATGGGTTCTGATAAAAATAAGTCAATGCTCAGATTAAATGGGAAGTATCTTATCGATATAGTTAGATCGAAACTCAAGTGTGTAGTGGGGGACAATATCATTATAGTTGGTCCTCCGGAAAGATATCTCTCTTATAAACAGGTAGTACCAGACTTCTTCTCTCAGAAGGGTCCTTTGGTGGGGATATATTCTGGCTTAAGTATATCTCCCTCTCAATATAATATAGTAGTAGGTTGCGATATGCCTTTTTTAGAGATAAAATTACTTCAGTATATGACAGAAAATATTAATTCTAATGACATAGTTATCCCTCGTTATGGTGATGGCTATATAGAACCATTATGTGCCATCTATAGTAAGAAATGTTTGGAGACAATTGAAAGAAATTTAGCGGAGCATATTTTTTCTGTTAGAGCGATTTTCCCTCACTTAAAGGTTAAATTTGTTGAGGATGAAGAGATAAAAAAATATGATCCGGAATTTTACTCTTTTTTTAATATTAATTATAAAAAAGATATAATAGAAGCAGAAAAAATAATTAATAATCGGAGAGAATGAAATAATTGAAAAAAAATTTGAAGTATAAGAAAGTTGATATAATTCGGATTAAAAATAAGGAGAGAGAGGAAATTTCTGATATTATAGTAAGAGAGTCAAAGCTTGCTATTTTTTTAAATGAAAAAAAGTTGGTTACCTTAAAGGGTAGTCCTGAAAATTATGATTATTTAGGAGTAGGATTTCTATATACCTCAGGCATTTTACAGAAAAAAGAAGATATTTCCTCTATAATTGTAGATAAAGAACAAAAGACGATTAAAATAAAGGCGAAAAATATTTATTCACCTTTGGAAGGCTCTTTGAGAGATAGTTTAATTCCCCGGAGATCTAATATTGAAGAAAAATTAATAAGTAAATTATTACCTGTAAAGTGTTTTTTAAAAGTTAAGATCGGAATAATATTTACATTGATGCGTACTATGCAAGAAAAAGCTGAACTTTTTAAGCTTACCGGAGGGGTGCATAGTTGTGCTTTAGCTGATAAGCATGGTTGTATAATATTGTTTACCGAAGATATCAGTCGTTATAATACTATCGATAAAATATTGGGAGAAGCATTTTTAAAGGATATACCGAGAGAGAATACTATAATTTTAACCTCTTGCCGAATAACTTCTGATATTCTAACAAAAATTGCTTTCGGGAAAATACCCATTATCATTTCTCGAGCGGCTCCTACAGATGAAGCTGTGGAATTAGCAAAAAAAACAGGAATAACTTTAGTGGGTTTTGTTCGAGGGGAAAGAATGAATATTTATACTTACCCCGAACGGATAGAAGTTTAATTAATTGATATAAGGGATGGTTGAACAGATTATGCCAGAAGAAGAGATAATTATTGCTATTGATCCGGGAACCAAAAAGTGCGGTTACGCAGTGGTGGACTCTAATTTAAGCGTTTTACAAAGAGAAGTTATTCCCACAGAGGAGATAGTAAAGGCTATCGAAAATAGTTTAAATATCTACAAGATAGATAAAATTATTTTAGGAAACGGCACTAATTGCAAAAGCATAGAAGAGAGCTTAAAAAACCACTTTTCGCAATTAAAGATAATTCTAATTGAAGAAAAATTTAGCACTTTGGGGGCAAGAAAAAAATATTTTGAAGCCCATCCCCCTCAAGGCATTTTTAAACTTATTCCTTTGTCTTTAAGAGTTCCATCTTGCCATTATGATGATTTTGCAGCAGTGCTTTTAGCAGAAAAGTATTTTAGAAATAGTAGTTAGTATTTGGTTAACCAGTTATCTGGTTTACCGGTTTACCAGTAAGCAGTGTAATGTGTAATATGTGACAAGTAACCTGTTTTTGTAAACTTAAGAGTATAAACTCATTACTCATTACATATCACTTATTACTGTATTTTGACGCGATACGCAATATATCATTCAATTTGTTAAATATTTTTTATTATGATAACATATTAGTGATTAATTAACCAATTGACCTATCTACCAATTCTCCTATTGATTAATTGGGTAATTGGCTAATTGGTAAATTTAAAGGAAAAAATATGGATTCGAAAAAATATATTTTAATGGGCATTGGAAATACGCTTCGAGGTGATGATGGAATAGGTTCAATTATTGCCCAAAGCTTTAAAGACCGTGATTGGCTTTCTATAAACTGTGGGGTTGTTCCTGAAAATTTTACCTCAATCATCAAAAAAAATAGGCCCAATCTCGTAGTACTTATCGATGCTGTGGAGATGGACCTTAAATCTGGCGAATTTAGAATAATCTCTCCCGATAGAATTAGCGCCCTGCACCTCACTACTCACAGTATGCCTTTATCCTTTTTAATATCTTATCTGAAGGAATACACTCAAGAACTTATTTTTATCGGCATTCAACCTGAAGTTATTGACTATTCTAATTCTGTTAATCCTAAAGTTTTAAAGAGCTCTGAAAAAATAATAAAAATATTGAAAGGTAGAAATTTTAAACTCCTTAAAAAATTATAAAAGTTTAGGGGTCTATAATTAAAAAAACATTCTGTAACTATAGAATAATCTGAAAGGTGAGGATAGTCAAATAACTTTC
>ASPA01000079.1 GCA_000405605.1 Atribacteria bacterium SCGC AAA255-G05 | reverse complement strand
GTCTACCCCAAGTCTTGAGGCAATTTTATTCCTACAATATCCCTGTCTTTTAAAAGCTTGTATTTTTTGGTACATTTTTTTCTTTTTCATTTCCTCTCTCCTGTAAAGTTTTCTAAAACTATACAGGAGTTTCTCTAAAATGGGAATTCTATTTACCATCCTGATGGGAATTTTGTTTACCATTACCATAGTAATTCTATTTACCATAGTACTATGAATTCAGTTTACCATTTCCAAGAAATAGAAGTCAGACGCCTAATTCGTATCTCGTACAAACTAGCGTAGAGCGTAGAGCGGATAGTAAAAAAGCGAAAAACTAAAAGTGCAAAGTCAAAGCTTAAAACTTAAAATTAAGAAATGGGTAATGTATAAGACTTTATGTCTGCTCTTAATAAGTAATGTGTAAGGACACGATGCATCATACTCACAGTAAACAAAAAATATAAAGAAAGAAGGGTACAATTCATTGTGCCCCTACAATACAAATAAAGATAATAAATTTATATTTCGGTGAATTGGTCAATTGGAGAATTGGTAAATCGGTGAATTGGTAAATTGGCCAATTGGAGAATTGGAGAAGTGGTTCATTGGTGAGTTTTAAATTACTGTTTTTCCTTTTTTGTTTTAAATTCATCAGGCTCTTGATCAATTAAATTAAAATTGTATAGTATTTTTTTAACAATTCTTTCTGAAGCTTTTCCGTCTCCGTAAGGATTAATATTTTTTGACATTTCCGCATATTTTTCTCGACTGTTTAAGAGTAAATCAACTTCACTACAAATCCTTTCTTCGTTAGTTCCAACCAGTTTTACCACACCCGCTTTAACTGCTTCCGGTCTTTCTGTTTCATCCCGTAATACTAATACTGGCTTACCCAAAGAAGGCGCTTCTTCTTGTATCCCGCCAGAGTCTGTAAGTATAATATATGATTTGGACATTAAGTTAATCATATCATCATAATCTAAAGTATCGAGAAGAAAAATATCTTTTTTATTTTGCAAGATTTCCTGAACATTCCTTCTTATTTCAGGATTTTTATGCAGAGGGAAAATTACGGATATATCAGAATGTTTGTTAATTATTTTATTTATTGCTTGACAAGTTTCTCTTAACGGTTCTCCCCAGTTCTCTCTTCTGTGCATGGTCACTAGAATAATCTTTTTCTCAAATATTTTTTTATCTTTTAATTGAGATTCTCTAAATATATAGTTCGCTTTAATCATCAATAACAGAGAATCTATCACAGTATTTCCAGAGATAAAAATATCTTCTTTTTTTACTCCTTCGGAAAGCAAATTTTCACACGATTGTTTGGTGGGGGTAAAGTGGAGATCAGTCAGCACACTGGTTAGATGTCTATTTACCTCTTCAGGAAAAGGATAATATTTATTGTTAGTTCTAAGCCCGGCTTCTACATGACCTATTTTTATTTTCTCATAAAGTGCAGGAAAAGGATAATATTTATTGTTAGTTCTAAGCCCGGCTTCTACATGACCTATTTTTATTTTCTCATAAAAAGCAGCTAAGGCTCCAGCAAAGGTAGTAGTAGTATCACCCTGTACTAACACCATAGACGGTTTTTCTTCTTTTAAGATTTTTCCAATGCCTAAAAGACAATTCTTAGTAATATCTGATAAAGATTGACCTTGTTCCATAATATTTAAATCGTAATCAGAGTTAATCTGAAAAATTTCTAACATCTGATCCAACATTTCCCGATGTTGAGCAGAAACTATGATTCTATAATCTATAAGCTGGGGGTATTTTTTTATTTCTGAAATTATAGGAAACATCTTTATGGTTTCGGGACGGGTTCCGAAAATCATAGCAATTTTTATTTTACTCATAATGAATCTCAACTACTCCTGCTTCTTTTAGCATCTTTCGTGCTAATTCATCAGGATATTTTTCTTTATAAATAATCATCTTTATTCCTGAATTTATAATCATCTTGGCACAAGTAACGCAAGGTTGAGTTGTACAATATAATACGCTATCTTTTATACTTAAGCCATGTAATGCAGCTTGTACAATAGCATTCTGTTCAGCATGTAATCCCCTGCATAATTCCTGCCTTTCCCCGGAAGAAACTTTTTTTATTTCTCTTAAACATCCTATTTCCAAACAATGAGGAAGCCCCTTAGGTGCACCATTGTACCCGGTAGTAAGTATTCGCTTATCTTTTACGATTACTGCTCCAACTTTTCTTCTTAAACAAGTGGAACGCCTGGAAACTAATTCAGTTATTTCCATAAAATATTCATCCCAGGTTGGACGATTCATGAATTTGCAACTCCTTTAATAAATTTAGTATATCGTATATCGTATATCGAAAAAGTTAAAAGCTAAAAACGCAAAGCGCAAAAGCATAGCTAAAAATTCAAAACTACCAATCCACCAATTCTCGAATTTACCGATTCACCAATTGATTTAGTCGTTAATATTGGGTGCAAGTTTTCGATTAATGGTCTATTTTTTACATTTTATTATGTTTTATGTTATTTCCACAAATCTGTTGTAGGGGTCGGATTTATCCGACCCGAATTATCTGGCTAATTTCATTTGGCGGGTCCGATGAATCGAACCCCTACATTTGCATAGACAGGCGAGAGGCCTGTCCTACGGTGGGTAGACACAAGGCCTGCTCCAACTTGCAACTTGCATCTTGTAACTTGCAACCTGCAACTTATATCTTTAATTGGGCAATTGGTAAATAGGTAAATTGGTTAATTTAATAACTATACGATATACTAAATACTATTTAGTGCCAAATAATCTATCCCCAGCATCTCCTAAGCCCGGGACTATATATCCATGTGAATTTAATCTTTCATCAACAGCTGCTGTGTATATCTTTACATCCGGGTGGTATTTTTGTACCATATTTATACCTTCCTGAGCTGCAATTATGCACATAAACTTTATATCAACTGTGCCACATTTCTTGATATAGTCTATACAGGCAACGGCTGTACCTCCGGTTGCTAACATCGGGTCAACAATAATAACTTTTCTTTCTTTAATATCAAATGGTAATTTAGCATAATACTCTACGGGTTTTAAAGTTTCAGGATCACGATACATTCCAATGTGTCCTACTTTTGCAGGAGGAATGAGTTTTAGTATTCCGTCCACCATACCCAAACCCGCTCTTAAAATAGCTATTATAGCAATGTTTTTCCCTGAGATTATTTTACTTTTAGTTTTGGAAATGGGAGTTTCAATTTCAATTTCCTTTAATTCTATTTCCCTGGTTGCTTCATAAGCTATTAAATTAGACAGCTCATCTACTAATTCCCTAAATTCTTTCACCTGGGTATTTTTATCTCTTATTAAAGTAATTTTATGTTGTATTAAAGGGTGATCTAAAATGATTACTTCTGACAATGACTTTTCCTCCTTTTATAATCGTATTTCGTATATCGTATTTCGAACTATAGTAGATAACGAATAGGTTCCCCCTTATGTCATTGCGAGCTCCGATTACTTGGGGGCAGGATTGCTTTGCTCCTCGCAATTACAGAACTGCTTCTAATTTCTGACTTCTGACTCCTGTTTTTTTCACGCAATACAATTTTATTCTGGCTAGCGAATTCTATCTATTTATTCTATTTTCTTCACGATATACGACATACGATATACGACATACAAGACATTAATTTATTTATAAATTTTATCTTCTTCTTGTTTTATTTTTTTCAGGCGATTAACGTGCCTCTCCTCCTGGCTAAACTTAGCATTTAACCAAACTTTTACAATTTCTTTTGCTAATCCTACACCTATCACCCTTGCCCCTAAAGTCAAAATATTGGCATCATTGTGTTCTCGAGCATTTCGAGCTGAAAATGTATCATGACATAATGATGCCCTGATACCTCTAACTTTATTAGCAACTACGGACATACCAATTCCGGTCCCACAAATCAAGATTCCTCTGTCATATTTTCCGCTTTTTACTTCCATGGAAACTTTAAAGCCAACATCTGGATAATCAACAGATTTCCCACTTTCACAACCAAAATCTATATATTCCACATTAAGTTCCTTTAAATACTCTTTTAAATTCTCTTTTAACTGATAACCTCCGTGATCACTTCCTAAAGCTATCTTCATCCTATGTCTCACCACCATTACTTATTATTTTCCTCAAAAATTTTATCTAATATTTTTTCTAAGTTGTTTTTTAACTCTCTTGCTATAATTCGATAAAATTCAATTTTTCTTCCAATCGGATCGATTATTTCATAATTCCTATCGTTGTTTTGATTGCTTTCAGATTTATTATTTATTGTAAATTTCTTAAGGAGAAATGTCTTATTTTGGGCAAAGGGAAATTCTTTATGAATATATTCTTTATGTTCATTTGTCATAACTAAAATTAAATCTGCTTTTTTAATTAGTTCTTCCTGTAATTCTTGGGCATAATGTTGAGAAATATCGATACCCTGCTCAAACATAACTGAAATTGCTTCGAAAGTGGGACTTATACCTGGCAAAGCAGAAATTCCAGCCGATATAACTTCAATTTTGCTATTACCTTTAGTTCTTTTCTCTAACATTTTTTTAAACATACCTTCTGCCATAGCACTTCTGCAGGTATTTCCGGTACAGACAAATAAAACGGTATTGATCATTTTAAATTACCTTTATCCTTTGGTAATATAATTGTAACATGCTTAATGACTTAATTTTTCACACCTTTTAAACTAAAAACTTAAAGCGAAAAACTAAAAACTATAATTCAAAATTCAAAACTTTTTATTTCGTATCGTGTGATGTTTATTGCGTATTGCGTTTGAATTTGTTTTTATAGATTTTTCTATTCATTTCTAAGGTTCGGTAAATGGACCACCATTAAACTAAAGCGCATAATTATAAGCGATAAACGTAATTTAAAACTTAATAATTTTCCTCAATTTTAAATTTTAAGCTATGGTTTTGCGTTTTGCGCTTTTCGTTTTTCGCTAAATATTCTATACGCTGTACGCTCTACGCTAGTTATTTATTTTCTGTATGCTATCACTACTCTCTCTATCCCCAAATAATCTTTAATAATTTCTATATCTTGAGTAAAATTATTTTCTTTCAAAATTAATTCTTTTACTTTTCTTGCCTGACCAGCACCCACCTCTAAAGCTAGAAAACCTTTCTTTTTTAAATATTGGGGACTTTTCCTTATGATTTTGCGATAATAGTCTAAACCGTCAATTCCTCCAAATAAAGCAATCCTAGGTTCGTTATCTCTTACTTCGGGAGGCAATGATTCAAAGTCACAAGAGTCTATATAGGGAGGATTTGAAATAATTGCTTCTAAACTCAATTTTTCTATTTTATTTTTAAAAGGTTCAAATAAATCTCCCTGTAAAAATATTATTTTATCTTTACAATCATGTTTTTGAGCATTTTTTAGAGCAATTTGTAAAGATTTTTTAGAAATATCGGTGGCGTAAACGGTAATATTATTTATGAAATTGGCAATACTGATAGCAATTACACCAGCACCAGTTCCTAAATCTGCGACTTTTATATTATCAGAATATTTATAGTTTTTAATTTTTTTAATTGCTTCTTCTACTAAAATCTCTGTTTCGGGTCGGGGAATTAACACCCCACTTTCTATCAAAAAATCCATTCCCATAAATTCTTGATGTTTAGTTATATATTGCAGAGGAATTTTATTTATTCTTTTTTGAATTTTTTCCTCTAATTGTTTTTTTTCTATATCTTTTAATATTCTATTAGAATTTAAATATATTTCGCTCCTATTCATCTCCAGAAAATAACTTAATAGAATTTCCGCTTCTCTTTCTGAATTTATTATTCCGCCATTTTTAAATATATCGCTAATATTTTTAAAGGCTTGCCCAATAGTTTGAAATTTATACTTCTTTTCTACCATTATTTTAAATTTCATTGCTCTGTTTTAATTTTTCTGAAAGATTGGCCACTAAATTATTTAAATTTCCTTCTAATACTTCTTCTAAATTATGTAAATTTAGACCAATACGGTGATCCGTAATTCTATCTTGGGGAAAATTGTAAGTTCTAATTCTTTCACTTCTATCTCCGGTGCCCACCTGCCTTTTTCTCTTTAGAGCAAGCTCTTCATGTTTCTCTCTTTCTGCCATATCTAAAAGCCTGGCTCTTAATACTATCATTGCCTTCCCCTTATTCTTAAATTGGGATTTCTCATCCTGACAGGTAACAACCATCCCGGTTGGAATATGGGTAATTCTAATTGCTGAATCTGTAGTGTTAACGCTTTGACCTCCATGTCCTGTGGAATGGAAGGTATCAATTCTTAAATCATTGGGATTAATATTAATTTCAACCTCTTCTGCCTCAGGAAGTATGGCTACTGTAACAGTTGAAGTGTGTATCCTTCCGCTTGATTCAGTTACGGGAACACGCTGGACCCGATGTACTCCGCTCTCATATTTTAACTTTCCGTATACTCCCTTGCCTATTATGCTAGATATTATCTCTTTAAATCCTCCGGTTCCGGTAGGACTGGAACTCATTACTTCAGTTTTCCATCCGTTATTTTCAGCAAATCGAGAATACATTCTGAAAAGATCACCAGCGAAAAGCGCCGCTTCGTCACCTCCAGCGCCAGCTCTTACTTCTACTATACAATTTTTTTTATCGTGAGGATCTTTAGGGAACATAATTTCTTTAATTTCTATTTCCAAATTGGATTTCTTCACTTTTAATTTTTCTAATTCTTCACTAATTAATTTTTTAAATTCTATGTCCTTTTCTTCTGAAAATAATTTCGAGTTCTCTTCAATCTCCTTTGTTATACCCTGGTATTCCTTGTATTTTAAAACTGGCTTAGAAATATCAGAATGAATTTTTGCGCATTCCTGAAACTTGGATTGATTAGTAATAATTTCTGGGTCAGAAAGATTTTTATTCAATTCTTCATATTTTTTTTCTAATTCTTCTAATTTTTTAAACATTATTTACCACTTCGAGTTTTATATTTTTATTTTCTTCGGGCAAAACACCTTTTAATGCTTTTATAGCAACCTCAATCTGAGCACTATCAGGTTCGCTGGTAGTGAGTTTTTGAAACCATAATCCGGGCATCACTGCCCACTTCACTAAAGTTTTATTCATATTTTTTGCTGATAATTTTAAGATTTCATAAGACAAACCAGCTATTATGGGAATTATGGCAATCCTATAGGCTATTCTCAAAAGCAATGTTTGTTTCCCCAGCAAAGAAAATACCAAAATACTCATTATTAAAACAATAAAAATAAAACTTGTTCCACATCGAGGATGTAAAGTACTGTATTTCTTCACATTATCAACATTGAGTTCTTCGCCTGCTTCATAGGCATATATCACCTTGTGTTCTGCTCCATGGTATTCGAATACTCTTCTTATATCTTTTAACTTTGAGATAAAAAATAGATAAGTTATAAATATACTAATTCTTAGCAATCCTTCAAATAAATTATAAATAATTATATTAGATAAGTATCTATCTAAATATCGAGCCATCGCAGTAGGAAGAGCTACAAAAAACACTATAAATAGGGCAAAAGCAATTACAATTGTAAAAAACATTTCTACATTATTTATTTTCTCTTCTTCGCCCGTTGCCTGTTCCGCAGAATAAGTTAACGCCTTCAATCCAAGCACTAAAGACTCGACTAAATTAATTACCCCTCTAAAAATAGGCCATTTAAGAAATTTCATCTTATCGGATAAGGTTCTCAGGTTACCCATTTTTAAAATTATTTCTTTATCTGGTTTACGAACAGCAATAGCATATTTTAGAGGAGATCTCATCATTACTCCTTCAATTACCGCTTGACCTCCATAATTACAGTCAGCATTTTTCATTATTATTCATTTACTCCTTCTCCTTTATTTTTAGACCAGGGTTTGCCACAAGATAATTTCCCTTCAGGGCAAGATCCTAAAACGCAAGGTGGTCCGGCATTTTCAAATATAGTGGGCGCAATACTTTTAACTTCTTTTAACATGTTCATAGCAAGTTCTCTAATCTCCCATTGGGCTCTATTGCAGCATCGTAATTTAAAGATATGCAGTAATTCCCGAGCATTTGCCGATATTATCATTTTAGTTGTAACCGCTTGTGGCAAAATATATCTTGCATCTTCTGCCTCAATATTATAATCTAATAACTGTTGATAAATTCCATCTAATTTTTTTATAGCATCTATATATATTTTAGCTAACTTTTTATTTTTCTCAATAGATTTTGGAATAATAAAAGTAAGACCTTCCTTATTTATTTTAACATATCTTTGGCTTTGTTGGGAAAAAGAGGCAAGCCGATGTCTCACTAATTGATGGGAAGTAACTCTGGATATTTCTTCTATGGCGAAAGTAAAAGTAGCATGCTCTAAAACAGAATAATGTCCTAATTTCATTATTTTTTTAACTAATTTTATTATTGATTCATCACTAAGTTTTTCCCTTAATTCTTCTATTCCTAATGCAGAATAACATAATCTTGCTGACTGAGCTACAATTTTTTCAGGATCTTTAGTGTAATTTATCAATCTAACTTTCATAGAACTAACCTCTCTCAATTCGTATATCGTATATCGTATGTCGTATTACGTATATAGTATAGCATATAGCGTGTAGCGTA
>ASPA01000078.1 GCA_000405605.1 Atribacteria bacterium SCGC AAA255-G05 | reverse complement strand
CATGTAGGGGGTCACAGGTTCAAGTCCTGTTCCGCCTACCATTTTTTTATAAGGATATGATGCCGGCGTAGCTCAATTGGAAGAGCAACGGAATCGTAATCCGTAGGTTGTCTGTTCAACTCAGATCGCCGGCTCCAAAATTAGTATATAGTATTTAGTATATAGTAGCGGATAGCGTATAGAATACAGTGATGAGTAATGTGTGGTAAGTAGCGAGTTACGGGTTACAAGTTTCGGGTTTATAGAAAACTAAAAACAGGGAGGAGCTTATTGCTATACGCCTTTGTGATGGGTTAAAACTGAGAACCGAAAACCAGGAACTGATAACTGATTTTCTTATCTCAGAACTAAAAATCAAAAAATAAAAACCGGTTTTGTATTTCTTATCTTTAATTGTTCAATTGGCAAATTGGTCAATCGGTCAATTATCTTATCTTGCATCTTGTATTTTATTTATACTAACGACTATTCACTAACGACTAAAAAGGTAAGCGATCTAATGAATAAGCGTAAATTAACTTCTCCCACAGAAGTTACCAGACTTCTTGCTAAATACGATTTTAAGTGCAAAAAAAGGTTAGGTCAGAATTTTTTAGTAGATCAAAACACCCTACGAATAATTATTAATTCACTAAAATTAAATAAAGAAGATTGCATTTTAGAAATTGGTACAGGCATTGGAACTCTGACTTCTGCATTATCCCCCTTAGTCAAACAGGTTATATCTGTTGAGAAAGATAAAAAATTAGCTCCCCTTTTAGAAGAAAGTCTCTCCTTCTTTGATAATATAGAGATTATTTTTGAAGATATTATGAATTTTGATCTGGTTAATTTTTTTGAGCAGAAGAGAATAAAAGATGAAAATATTGAAAAAATAGTAGGTAATCTTCCTTACTACATCTCCATATCCTTAATAAGACAGATTCTTGAACTTAATCGATATTTAAAGGTAGCCGTATTTCTTGTCCAGAAAGAGGTAGGAGAAAGATTGATGGCTCAAGCAGGGAATAAAAATTATGGCATATTATCCCTAGTTGCCCAATATTACTCTCAGCCCCAAAAAGTGCATATTGTTCCACCTACAGTATTTTATCCCCAACCCAAAGTAAGTTCGATGATAATAAAATTAGATATCTATAAAAAACCGCAAGTACAGGTAGGTAACGAAAAACTATTTTTTAATATTATTAGAGCTTCCTTTCAACAAAGGAGAAAGAGATTAATCAATTCTTTGTCTAACTATTTTAAGGGAGTGATCGCTAAAGCGGAGATAGAAGATATTTTAACTGAAACAAGTATTGATAAGAGCCGTAGGGGGGAAACCCTGTCTTTAGAAGAATTTGCCAAGCTGAGCATGGCGATGGGGAAAAAATTAGCGTAGAGCGTTTAGCGTATAGCGTATACATTTAGTTACCTGGTTAACCAGTTAAAATAGTCGTTAGTCGTTAGTATTAAAACAAGATAAAACCGTAGAACAGGCGTATCGCCTGTCTACAATGGCATTATAACTTCTGATTTATCAGGGTACGGAAATCTTGTCTAAAAACTATTAACTGAAAACTGTAAACCGAAAACTGATTTTGTATTTCTTATCTTTAATTGGTCAATCGGCCAATTGGTCAATTGATGTATTGGCAAATCGGGCAATCGTCTAATCGGTCAATTGGTGGATTATTAGGTTTTTTTTGACAATAAAATTCTATCATGTTATAATTTCTTCAACTAAAACCTTACAGAAAAGAACAAGGAATTGACAGTGCTGACTAATAAAATTGCTGAAAATAAAGACAGATATAATTTATCAAGAAGAGAAAAATATAAATATTAAATAGATTATTCCAGAAACACAGTAGTATTATTACTGTGTTTATTTTTTAATAAAATGTTTAAATATTTGCTGAAATAGGGAGGTAATAGCAACTATGTGAATAATCTGGAGTAAATTAGTCAAAACGAACTGTTAGGAGGTTATGGTTAGGAATAAGTTTTATTAAACAAAAAGCTTTAGTAGTAAATCAGAAAGAGTAATTTGTATTTATAAAAAACAACTACAAACAGAAAATATAATTAATTTTGTAATTTTAAAAAATAAAAATTAAAAAAGGCGGTACAATAAGTGGAAATTACAGATGTTAGACTTAGAAAAATAGAAACAGAAGGAAAATTAAGAGCGTATGTGTCAATTACTTTTGACGATTCTTTTGTAGTACATGATTTACGGGTTATTGATGGCAATAAGGGTATGTTTGTAGCAATGCCCAGCAAGAGACTCCCCAATGGGGATCATAAAGATATTGCTCATCCCATAAATACCGAGATCAGAGAAAAGATACAAAATGCAGTTTTAGATGTCTATAACAGGGAATTAGAAGAAGCTCCTCAACCTAAAGTAGAACCTAAAGTAGAACCTAAAGTAGAAGAGGAAGTAGAAGAAAGCAAAGAAGAAGAAAAAGAAGAAGCAGTAGAAGAAACAACAACAGAAGAAGAGGTCGAGAAGAAAGAAGAAGGTCTATTCTAATTAAGTTACAAGAATAAAATATTTCGGTTTGGGGCGTAGCCAAGTGGTAAGGCACGGGAATTTGGATCCCGCATTCGAAGGTTCGAACCCTTCCGCCCCAGCCATATAAATTAATTTTGATTCGTTACTTCGTTAAAATACAAAACTGGTTTTCAGTACTTAGTTTATAGTTTTTAGATAAGATTGCCGCACTTATTTCGTTCGCAATGACTAAGATGGATTCCTATTTTCATGGGAATGACATAAGAAAGAAACGGAAATAGCATTATAGACAGGCGGGCCTGTCTTGCGGTTTTATCTTATATCTTATATCTTATATCTGGCCAACTGGCAAACCGGGTAACCGGATAACTAATATCCTATACGCTAAAAGCTGTACGCTATATGCTAACTATATATTAACGACTAATCAATCGGTCAATTATCTTATCTTGCATCCTGTATTTTAACTAACGACTATTCACTAACGACTAATTAATCGGTCAATTGGAAAATTGGTTAATTAATTTTAACTGGCAAACCGGGTAACCGGGCAACTAAGTAACTAATTTTTTATTTTTGAACAAAAATAAAAATTGGAGGTATGATTATGAGTGATACTGCTGTAATTGTTATGGCAGCAGGCAAGGGCAAGAGAATGAAATCTAATCTGCCTAAAGTCCTTCATAATCTTGCAGGAAAACCAATTTTAAATTACGTATTAGACGCGGTTAGTCAACTTGAAGCAAAAAGAAAGATATTAATAGTCGGTTATAAAAGCGATAAGATAAAAAAATTAATTGGTGATAAAATAGAGTATATAGAGCAAAAAGAACAGTTAGGAACTGCTCATGCAGTTTTGCAAACCGAAAAATTATTGTCTGGTTTTAAAGGAGATGTGCTGATTTTATCCGGCGATGTCCCTTTTTTAACGGTTAAAATTCTAAAGGAGCTTTTGAAATATCACCAGGCTAATAATTTTTGCTGCACCCTAGTCTCTACTGTTTTAAAAAACCCTAAAGGTTATGGTAGAATTATCAGAGATAAAAGGGGTGAAATAAAGGGGATAATCGAAGAGGTAGATTTATCTACAGATAAAAAGAAAATAACCGAAATAAACAGCGGAATTTACTGTTTTAATAAAGAAAAACTGTTCCAGGCCTTAGAGAAGGTTACCCCGAATAATAAACAAGGGGAGTATTACTTAACTGATACGGTAAAGATATTATTAGGGGAAGGATTAACTGTAGGGAATATAATAGTAAAAGATTATTCGGAAATATTAGGAATAAATAATCGATTAGATCTTGCTGATGCTTCCCAAAAAGTATATCAAAAGACCCTTCAAGACTTGATGCTTCAAGGAGTAACTGTAGTTGATCCTAATAGTACTTTTATAGAGCAGGGAGTTAAAGTCGGCCAGGATAGCATTATATATCCTTTCACTATTATTGAAAAAGATACTAAAATCGGAAGTAATTGTTTTATCGGACCTTACTCTCATCTAATTGATGCCGATATAGGAAAGGGAGTTAAAGTTTGGGCTTCAATTATAGAAAGTAGTACCGTTAAAGAAGGAGCAAAAATTGGCCCTTATGCCCATTTACGTCCCGAAACTGTCGTGGAAAAAGGAGCAAAGATAGGAAATTTTGTAGAATTAAAGAAGACTATTGTGGGTGAAGGCAGCAAGGCCTCTCATCTAACCTATCTTGGCGATACCACAATTGGTAAGAAGGTCAATATTGGCGCGGGGACTATAACCTGTAATTATGACGGTGAGAAAAAGAATAAAACTGTCATAGAAGATGGCGTTTTTATCGGAAGCAATAATTCATTGGTAGCTCCAGTAAAATTAGGGAAAGATTCTTATACCGGAGCTGGCTCAACTATTACCGAGAATGTACCAGCAGGCAATTTAGCTATTGCCCGTTCAAGGCAAAAAAATATTTCAGGATGGAGAAAGAAAAAGAAAGAAGATAAAAGTTAAAACCCTATAATCTATAAAGAGAAATTTAAAAAAATGGAGATGATAAAATTTTGATACCTGATGAGAAAAGAGCATTAAAAATTTTTGCCGGTAATTCCAATAGGGATTTAGCAGAAGAGATATGTAGATATTTAAATGTGCCTTTAGGTCAGGCTGATGTTTCCAGATTCCCTGATGGCGAAATTAAGGTTAAGATTAAGGAGAGCGTAAGAGGTGAGGATGTTTTTATAATTCAATCTACCTGCCCGCCCGCTAATGAATATCTTATGGAATTACTAATTATGATAGATGCTCTAAAGAGGGCTTCGGCGGGAAGAATTACCGCGGTAATACCCTATTATGGTTATGCCAGACAGGAGAGGAAGACCCAGCCTCGTGAGCCTATTACCGCAAAGTTAGTGGCAAATTTATTGGTATCTGCGGGAACTAATCGAGTACTCACTATGGATTTGCATGCTGGGCAGATCCAGGGTTTTTTTGATATTCCTGTAGATCAGTTGGAAGCTGTAAGTATATTATCGAGTTATTTTAAAGAGAAGAATTTGGATAAGGTAGTGGTAATTTCCCCCGATGTAGGAGGAACTGCTCGAGCCAGGGAATTTTCCGGGCGCATTAAAAAACCGATTGCTATTATCGATAAATATAGGTCGTCTTTTGATGATGTAGAAATAATGCATATAGTAGGAAGAGTAAAAGGTAAGACTGCTATTATAGTCGATGATATCATTGATACTGCTGGTACACTAACAAAAGGAAGCCAGGCTTTATTAAATGCCGGGGTAGAAGAGATTTATATTTGTGCTACTCATCCGGTGTTTGCCGGTCCGGCAAAAGAAAGATTAGAAAAATCTTTACATGATGGTATATTTAAGGAAGTGGTGGTAACCAATACCATTCCCGTTGCTAACGATAAGATTTTACCCGGTATTAAGGTTTTATCAGTAGCAAAAATATTTGCCGAATCTATTGACAGAATTCATAACAATTTATCAATAAGCAGTCTATTTAAACGGAATGATAATTAATTGGCCAATTAAATTAGTTAGCTGGTTAGAATACAAGATAATATAATTGACCGATTAACCGATTTACCGATTGACCAATTATTTTAAAGAATTCATTGATTCTTGACTGGCAAACTGGTAAACTGGGTAACTGGATATACGATATACTAATTTATACTATACGCGATACGCAATACGAGATCGGAGGTTAATAAGGTGAAAAAACCAAAATTAAAAGTAGAATTAAGAGATAATACAGGGAAGGAAATTAATAAAAAACTTAGAAAAGAGGGGATTGTCCCTGGAGTATTATATTCCCCCCATGATAAAGAAAATTTAATATTAAAGGTTAAAAATCATGAATTGCTAAAATTATTATCTGCTAAATCGCACGGACTTATAGATTTAGAGATAGATGATGGGAAGAAAAAAGTTAGCCGATTGGCGGTAATTAAAGATCTTCAGTATAATTCGTTAAAAATGCAGATAGTTCATGTTGATTTTTATGGAGTAACTTTAAAAGAAAAATTAACCTTAGAAGTCGATATTGAATTGATTGGCGAACCTATCGGGGTAGAAGAAGGAGGTATTCTGCAAGTTGAATTACGAAAAATAGAAATAGAGTGTTTACCTTCTCAAATGCCGGATAGTTTAAAAGCTGATCTTAGCAGCCTTAAAGTAGGCGATCATATTTCTGTGGGAGATATGGAAATTCCTGAGGGCGTTGAAGTATTAACTGAATTAGACAGAGTTGTTGCCGCAGTAGTTCAACCTACCAAGATAGAAGAAGTGGTTGAAGAGGAGGAAGTAGAAGGAGTAGAAGGAGTAGAAGGAGCAGAAGGAGCAGAAGCTAAAGGAGAAGAAAAAGCAGAAACAAAAGAAGAGCCTCCTTCTTCTGCACCTAAAAAAGGATAGAACAATAAAAGGATAGTGAGTTTTATTGAAGATCGTGGTTGGCTTGGGTAACCCTGGTTTGAAATATGAATTTACCAGGCACAATATAGGGTTTAGAGTAGTTGATAGTTTAGCCCGGGATATAGAAATAGAATTTAAAAAAGTAAAATCTTATTATTCTTTAATTTCCCGGGGAAGGATAAATAATCATAAAGTAATGCTGGTAAAGCCGCAAACTTTTATGAATTTAAGCGGAAGAGCAGTAAGTAAAGTATTTTCTTATTATAAAATACCCCCTCAAGATTTATTGATAGTTTATGATGACCTGAATTTGGAATTGGGCCAGGTAAGGATTCGTAAAAAAGGGAGTGCCGGCGGTCACAAGGGGATGGAGTCGATTATGCAATATTTACACAGTGAAGACATACCCCGTTTAAGAATAGGGATTGGCAACCCCTCAGTGAACTTTAATTTTGATTGCGTGTCTTGTGTTCTTTCTAATTTTAATGGTGACGAAGAGGATAGAATGAAGGAAACTATAAAACTGTCTACTGAGGCAATAAAGACAGTAATAGAAGATGGCTTTGAAAAAGCTATGAGAAAATACAATAGAAAATTGCTTGAGCTATAGTTAATAAAAGTTAGGTAGTTGTAAAAAATAACTGTAAAATAGTGATCTATAAAAAAGAGACATGTATTAGCATGTCTCTTTTTTATAGACAAACTAAGTGTAATTAGATACAATATCGGTATGAATTGATTGTCAATCGTTAGTTTCAAATACAAATTTTATTTTTCAGGTTGAGGAGAACAGAGATGACTGAATTGAGGAAAGACCCTATAATTGACAATTGGGTGATAATTTCTACAGAAAGAGGTAGAAGACCCTTAGATTATAAAATAAAAACAGAGGAAAAGAAAAAAGATAACTGCGTATTCTGTGAAGGGAACGAAAGTAAAACGCCTCCTGAAATATTTGCTTTTCGGAAAGAAGGCACTATGGAAAACAAACCGGGATGGAAAGTAAGGGTGGTAGCAAATAAATATCCTGCCTTAAAGATGGAGGAGAAGGAAATAATCTTGAAAGAGGCAGCAATGTTTAAAAAGATGAACGGTCTGGGAGCTCACGAAGTAATAATTGAGACTCCTCATCATCATAAAGATTTTAATAATTTAAGTATTGATAGCATCGTTTTAATCTTAAAAACTTATCGGCAAAGGTATTTAGATTTATCTAAGGATAAAAGGATAAAATATATTCTAATATTCAAAAATTACGGGATTGATGGAGGAGCCTCTTTAGAGCATCCTCATTCTCAGCTTATCGGCACTCCTATCATACCTCAAAGGATAAAAGAAGAGTTAAAGGGTGCTAAAGAATATTTTGACCTTAACGGGAGATGTATTTTCTGCGATTATATAAAACAGGAGGTAAAATCTAAAGACAGATTGATAAAAGAAACGGAAAAAATATGTGGCTATTTCGCCTTTTGCTGCCAGATTCCCCTTTGAAACTTGGATACTTCCAAAATATCATAACGCTTATTACGAGAAAACTAACGATAATGATATTTTAAGTTTAGCCAGAATATTAAAAGATACTTTATCTAAAATAAAGAAAAAGTTAAATAACCCTCCTTATAATTTTATAATTCATACAGGACCTTCTGAAGAATTTTCTACCAGAGAATGGCCGGACTTGGATAAAAAATATCACTGGCATATAGAAATAATTCCCCGATTGACCAAAATAGCCGGTTTTGAATGGGGAACGGGATTTTATATTAATACTACTTCTCCGGAAGAAGCAGCCAGAATCCTCCGGTAGAAAAATTCGTATCGAGTATCGAGTATCGCGTGAAGAAAAAATATGTAAAAAAGTAACGAGTTTCGGGTTACAGGTTACAAGTTTCTAGTTTGTAGAAAGAGATAGGATCTTAATTTATCAAACCTGTCTGTTTCTTCTGTCATTCCTGCGCAAGTAGGAATCCAGAGCATTTCTACCCACATATATAAATTTAATTAACCGGCAAACTGGATAACGGTTGTATGACAAATAAAAGTCTACCACCTTTTTATCACTTGCTTTGTTTATTTCAAAGGGAATTTTCTTTACAAGTTGTAAATAAAAAGAGGGTGGCTCAGGCTCAAATTGTCTTTCTCTTTGAATATAGATATAAAGAATCTCTTTTTCTAGATCCCATTTAGATAGGGTAAATAGATTAATGTAAGAAGGATCAAGGA
>ASPA01000077.1 GCA_000405605.1 Atribacteria bacterium SCGC AAA255-G05 | reverse complement strand
CTTAAATGATTTAACCTGGCAAAAAGATCCGGAGACAGCATAACCCGCTTACAGCAGGGACACTCAAACTCATATAAAGAAAAATATTCAGTTAATTCTATATCATTAATTTTATCCATAATTTATTTATATTTTAAAGTCCTGGCATTCCTTACTACATCCGGCATAGCCTTATAGATGATTTCATTCACCTCCGGAACAGTGGCTTTCATAAGATCCTTTACATAGGAAATCTCACCCTCTTTTAATTCTACTTTCTGCTTCCTTAATATTTCAACCAGTTTTACCCAGGCTATCTTCCATTTTTCCTCACCGTTTCCTACCCCCAGCTCTTCTTCTGCCCAGAGCATAGCGGCAAGTATAGCCTCTTTTATCTTGTCTGTCCTATCCTGGCCTAACTTGCCCACCATATATTTAGAGGCCAGGCCTACCAGAAAGACCAGAGCGAAATCCAACAGATATTTGGTGATAAATACTTCTAACATTGATTTCTCCTTTCTTTTTTTCTCTCTCCCAAGGAAGGTCCGCGGAGCCCTCCAAGGAAGATTTTATATTGATTTTATATTACACATCCATCACATCGGTAGACTTGTAATCAAGGATCCTGGCATTGACTTTGGCTACCAGGTCATTCCCGTTATTATGGAAAATGTTCTTAGCGATTATAGTATCCATAACTCCTTCAATAGCTGCATCTTGTGCGGCAAAATCAGCGTAATCTGCATCATCTAAATTTTTAGGATTATCCAAAGTAAGGTTGGTAGTGTTTGCAGCACTGTCCCTGAATTGCATATAGAGTCTCTTATAACTGGTTACTTCTCCTAATTCGGTTGGCATTTATTTTTTCACCTCCTTTTTCAGGATTTACCAGAAGGTAAATCCGTTATCGGTTTTTAGTTTTTAGCCGTTAATTTTCTTTCATACTCCTCCTCCTCTCCTATTAACGACTATTTTACTATTCAGTAAGTTGGGATTCTTGTCCGAGTCTGATTTCATCTACGGTATACTTCTGCAGGCCTACTAAAGCGGTAGCTGTATCATAGACATCCTGATCTAGAGCAGTAGATTTAATATTACCAAAGGACTTGCTGTTGATGATAGGAGCTCCGGTACCCGGATTGGTACCTACTACCAGTCTAAATTGCAGGCTTGAATCACGAGGGACGGTTATTACTGTTGCCATTTATTTTTCACCTCCTTTTTTATGGGATTTGAATCAAGTAAAACCAAGTTGTTATATGAACATATTATCATATTACCATGTATAAGTCAATATTAAAGCGTCCGCTTTGATTTACATAAATAAAGATGTGTTTTTCTTTGATTAGCTTTGAATTGCTCGCTATATTATAAAAATAAAAGGGATCCTTCCGGTATAAGAAGGACCCCTTCCTTGCTTTCATCTACTTAATATGCAATTTTTAAAAATCTAATATTTCAAGCCAAAATAAAAAACCCCTGCTTTCTTAGGGCAAGGGTTTTGGTAAATATTCTTTTGTATTACTCAATTATTTTATAAGTCCTTTTTCTTTTAGAATTTTGATATAATCTTCTCTGCTAAGAGGACAATTTTTTAAATTCTCAAAATCATCCTCATTAATTTTTAAAGATTGTCTAAATTTATCTGGAACTTTTCCTGGCATATCTCCTCTACCATGAGAATAATATACTGCTAAAATAGGTATCCCTTTATATTTAAACCACCCATAATTATGCTTTTTATGACTATATTCTATCTGTAGTTTATTAATTATCGTCTGTGCTTCTATTTTTTTTAATTGCATATTACTTTTCTTCTATTATTTCTTTATAATAAACCATCATTCTTTTTAAAATTGGACTCAATTCTGTTTCAGTTTTTAAGTCTTCGTAGCATTCTATAATTGATTTTTTCAGGTCTTCTATTGCTTCCAATTCCATATCATCGTATCCATATAATCCTAAGTCATAACTATTTGCAATGTATGTTTTCCCATCATATTCAATGCACACTGGGATAGGTTTTTTCAACTTATAAATTTTGCTATTTAAAGACTCTATAAAAATATTTTTACATTCTAAAGATATTTGATTAATAACGGGAAAATTATACATTGTACTATCTTTTTTTGTTTCAGTAGTTTTATCAATGTTATCTTCCGTATTATAAATATTTTTATCTTGAATTCTATTTGAGTTTAAATATTTATTCGTTGCAATAAATTCATCTACATCTAATACAGATACCATATCATTTCTCCTTTTTAAGATAATTTAATAAATCAACTTGGATATCATTTATGATTTCATTATATTCCTTTAGTATATTTAAAAAAATATTACTTTTAACATTTTTTTTGGAACAGTCTAAATCGAGTAGAATACTAACTTCAGGAGCTATTTTCCCCACAAAACCAAAACGTTTCATTATTTCTTCTTTTTTTAATGGACCAATTTCTATATGCAAATCGAAATTATTTTTTTTAGTGTTTATCACGTATGCTATATCAGTAATTTCCCCGAAAATATTATTATTTTTTGCTTCAACATTATATAATTTATTAAATAGAAAGTCTTTTAAATCCGAAAAACCTGAATCAGATTGAAAAATAAAAAAACTTCTAATGCCTACCCTATCTAATTTAACTAATCCTAATCCCTCTATAATTTTTGGGAATATAAGCTCTGCAAGAGATTTAAAATTTTCATATACACCCGCATTATGAGTATTTAAAGAAGCTCCTCTATTAGTAAATCTAAAAATATTTTTTCTATCTTCTTCTTTTTTTCCAAATAAATCGTTAAGTTCTATTTTCCCTATATCTATATTCCAATTGGGTAACTTATTTTGAAATTTTTCGCATATTTCATACCTTTTGCCATGATAAATAAATCTTGGTTCAAATCTTATTTCACAAATACAGTTATATAAAATAGAATCGTAAAAGTGCATTTATCCCTCCTTTAATTTCTACAAGTAATCCCATAAAATATAATTTAAATAGAGCTTTTGCACATATTAAATGTTATAATTATTTTACATTATTATATAATTATACTACATTTGTTTAAAAAATCCTTCTTTTTTTAAAGTTATTTAAAATATGTGTTATTTTGATTAAATTTAATTTCCCTTATAATCTTATCATCCGGACATATTCCTATCAGTTTTAGACTACTCCAGCTACTTTAATCAACCCATTTTACCACTCCGGTCAATCTACTTATGCCACGACCGCCCGCCAGGAGCTTTTTTAGCCTGGTTAAAAATATAAAGGCGGGGTTCTTCTACGTTTTTATCTTTTTTTACGGGGAGAGGACTAAACTATATTTGAACCTGATTGCCGGGAAATAAAAGAGATTCTGCTTGATTTAGCCGCTGCTACCAGGGAGCATTACAATAGAATAGAGAAAGTTTGGAATGAAAAAAAATAGCTGGTTTTAGAAAAAAAGATTCATTTTTAAAAAAATATTTTTGATAATGAAAGAAAGTTCCTTCCTCTTGCGTATAAATAAGTGAATGACAAAAAAATATTGTCATCAAAAAATTTAAGGAGGAACGAACAGAATGAAAAGTTCAAGAAATTTAAAAGTCGGAGTAATTCTACTGCTCATAGTACTGGCAGTAGGAATTTTCGCATCCTTTGCTTTAGCGGGTGGAAAGGGAGTAAACGGAAGGGGGAACTCAAATAACGGGATAAATAGTGGAATAGGCAATCAGCAAGACGCACCCGATGAGGATGGAGACGGTATCCCCAACGGACTGGATTCGGATTATATACTCCATGATTGTGATGAAGAATGTGATGGTATCTGTGTTTTTGTACCCCAGGGGAATGGTTGGGGAAGAAATTCCTTAGTCGAATAAATTCTTAAACTATCAAAATAAAATAGCTCATTTCAATTAATAAAAAATAGCTCCTTTGCTGATAAAGAGTGAGGGAGTTATTTTTTGAGTGTTATGCTTCCCCCCTAATGAATCATAGCCTAACCTTGTTTTTTTGCGGTGTGCGAATAAAGTGAAGCAACAGCGGCGCGGCGCGCATAAGAGCGTTACTTTCCCCTGCACTTATGCTAAGAAGCGTCCCCGCGAGCGTAGCTTTTGAGCCAAGGAGCAATAATTAAAGGAAGGGGGATAAGAGGGGTTTCTTAGGGGGGATTTAAGGGGGAAGGAAAGTTACCCGCCCCGCGCGTGGTTAGAGTTGTAAAATCAGAGATAGCCGGAGTAGATTAAATTAGCCAGGTGAATTAGATTAGTCAGATTGGCCAGGATTGATTAAATTGGAAGAATAAGATACATTTTTTCAAAAATCCTCTTTCTGGTACTAAAGAGATCTTAACCATGAAGAGAGAAAGAGATATAATAAATTATCATTAAAATAAACAGATCCTATTCCAGTATATTAGTCTGCGTTTTTTCGCTGAAGTCCTTGAAAAATATAGAATATACCCCTAAAAAAGTGAAGGGTTTTTTGTAATTTAAGTTCTAAATAGACTAGCTTATAACCTGCATTTCTTTTAATACTTTCATGGCATTCTTCACCGTATTGGAGTTCATATTCGCTGTTTTTGCTATCATATTTATTGAAGGATCTTCCCTCTCAAAAACAGTTCCTAAAAGACAAGCTATTCCGCGTTGAGCATTGCTAATTTCGGTAATATTCTAAAATTTTTATTATTGGTCTAGACCATCCTACACTATTTTTAGCTGCAATATAATTTCTATATTTTAATACTACATAATTTCTAAAAATCCTTCTTTTTAAATAAAAAAGTCCTTCAGTAATTGCCAAAGGGCTTGAAATTGTCAGGCTCCCCGGGTTGTAACATAGACAGAACTTCTCTATTTGCATTTTATTTTCCTCACTAAGTCAAGAAAACAAATCAAATCAAACATGTATGTCGAAACCTTATTTATTTAGTTGAAGAATAAAAAAAGATGATTGATAACTGACAAATGAAAAACCAGGCTGACCTTGCCTGCAAGCTAGGTATCTCCAGAGTGCGTATTTGCCAAACCCTAAAGGAAAATTAAAATAAATAAGACAGGGAAAATTTATAAGGTTGATATTTATTTGTATCGAGCATGTCTATTATAGTATGTGTAAAAATTAAAAGAAATTTGTTATTCATATGAAAGAAATTTGTTCTAGTTGGCGTATTATAAAGTGGGAGCTTTTAATTAGTCAGTACAAAATTTTAATAAACAAAATTTCCCATATTTTATTTAATAGATTATAATAAATTGTAAACGACAGTCTCCCATTCTCCGTCTCCTGAGAAGAAATCACTACCTGATTATAATTTTTTTGAAATTTTTATTGCATCTCTGCTAATATATTGTAGCAGTAAATTCCTGGCTCAAAAATTAGAGGTAAGCTTCTGCAAAGAAAAGAAATTTTGGAACGTTTTCTTGCTAATCAGTTTTATCGGTTCTGCCGGAATGGGAATGACCCTAGTATTTATTGAAGATTACGATTGGTTTAGGTCTATTAATTTTAACTTTTTATTCTGGCATGTAGAGTTCTCTATCGTTATGGCTCTATTAGGTATATTTCATGCTCTCTGGCATTTAAAATACTATTTGTCGATATTTAAAAAGAAAAAGAAAGAAATTATTTGCAAGTCCTAAAAAGCAGAAAGAATTAAAAATTATGGTTATAAGTTCAGAGTGTATTAATAAAACTGATGAACAGATAGTAGCCCTGACTTTGAATAATCAAGATTACTATCTATGCTTGATGAAACGTTATGAGGCTAAACTTCTTAATTACATTTTAAAAATATCTAATATAAACAGAGAAGATGCAGAAGATATCCTTCAGGAAGTGTTTGTCAAAGCTTACCAAAACTTAAATGATTTTGATTTAAATTTTAAATTTTCTAACTGGATATATAGCATTGCTCACAATACTACTATTAGTGTTTTTAGAAAGAAAAAAGTGCGTCCCCAAACAGTTTCCTGGGAAGATAAAGATTTAAATAACATATTGGAGTCTACCTTAGACGTAGAAAACGCAAGCCTTCAAAAATTAACTTATAAACAGATTTTAAAAATAATTAATCAACTGCCTTTAAAATACAAAGATGTATTAATCTTAAAGTTTGTGGAAGGAAAAGATTATCAGGAGATAAGCGATATTTTGCGCAAACCGATGGGCACTATAGCTACTCTAATAAATCGAGCTAAAAAATCTCTTAAACAGAAATTAAAAAAGGAGGATATTAAACTCTAAAAATTATGAAAAATATAAGTAATGAAGTTCTTAAAAAAATAAAAGACAATAATATTAAACCAAAACCCCGCTGGTACTTTGTAACTAAAAATTATTTTATCTGGTCGATATTTGTAATTTCGATAATCCTGGGTAGTTTCGCCTTTAGCATGGTTCTATTTATTATCAAACAACTTGATTGGGATATCTATCATTATATAGGGGAAAGCTTTTTAAAAACTGTTTTTTGTAAGCTTGCCTTACCTCTGGCTAATATTTCTAATCCTATTTACTGGAGTGGCTTATTATAATTTTATTCATACCAAAAGAGGTTATCGATTTAAGTTTATATCAATCCTCTTAATCAGCTTGATAATTAGTGTTACTTTGGGAACCGGCCTTTATTTTAACGGCTTTAGTGAAAGATTAGAAAATGTTTTTTCGGAAAAAATTCCCTATTACAACAAATTAGTTTATTCCTGTGAAGAGCAATGGATGCAGCCTAAAAGAGGGCTTTTAGCGGGGACCATCATAGAGATAGGACTTCCTGAAAATAGTTTTATGCTTATGGATTTAAACAATAGCCGCTGGGAAATTATAGCCAGTAATGTTGTCTGGAAAGGAAAAATTACCCCTGCAACCGGTTTAAAAATAAAACTTATTGGCAAAGTAATAAACGATAATAATTTTGCGGCAATGGAAATAAGACCCTGGCAAGGTAAGAGAAGATTTATGATGGGGGAAAATCGGTAAGTAGTTTATTCTTTACTTCGTTAAATCGAACACTATACCGGGAATCAACTGAAAAAGAGCAGCCGGGAGCTTAAGCTTTAAAAAATCTACCCTATACACTTTCTAGAGCCTGGAGTTCTACGCCATCCTCTCCTTAACTTCTTTCTCTATAATCTCCCAGGCATTCATTGCTTCCATGAGAAAAATTTAAATGAGCAACATCCATAACTCCTGAATCAGCTTCTCTATTTTCTCATAAGAATTACTTATATCCCTAATAGTACATACTATTTTAGTTTTTCCATTATACTAATCATAACCTCTCCTTTATATTAATCAGCTACTTTGCTTTCTTCAATTTACATTATTCTATAAACTTATCTTTAATTTCTCCGAACTCTATTCCTTTTTCAATTACAAAATCTCTTACAGAAACTGATTTCTTATCGGGTATCTTGAAACCGGTAACCTCTTCAAATTTCTCTTCGGTTATCCCGTTATCCAGCAATTCCTGAATAGTGGTACTGCCAGTGACCGCAAGTCCTTCAGCTTCTTCTGCAACTATCTTGGTGAACTCCGAAGCGGTTAAATATTTAGTATCCAGATATTCCAATTTAAAAGTATGTCCCTGCCAATATTCTTTTTCTTCCCCGGTCAGTTTATCGTTCTCTACCAGATAATTCACGGTCTTTTCCGGCAAATAAAAGGTTTCATCAGAAACATAGGGAATTTTCATATAAAGGGAAGTAAAAACTTTAACCGTATCAGTCTCAACAATGTATTCTTCTCCTTCCAGTTCTACCGGCTTAAATATCTCTTTCATATCTTTTAGTTGAAAAAATTCCGGAATGGTATCCGGTCTTAATCCAAAAGCCTCTATAACCGAAGAAGCCGGCAACTGACAGTGTTTTTCAATCTCATCCAAAGTATGTGAACCCCGCATATCAATGACATCGCATATCCCTTCTGCTGTTTTTCTGGGACTTTTTACTCTGGTAGTATTATAAAGATCTAATTCGCTGGCAAGTAAAATACCTCCTCCGATTATAATTATTATGGCTAATAGTATATGTATACTTTTTATCTTCATTTTTTCCCTCCTGAAATACTTTCTTTGTTCTTTCCCTTGGAATCTTTCTCAGAGTTTTCTCGAGAATTCTTTTTTTCTAAAACAGTAAAATTTAAGGTGTTATTAACCGGACAAGTTATCTCATCGGTACATAAAAAACAGCTAATACATTGATGATCAGAAACAACTTTAGAAGTAGAAACATTAATATTCATCGGGCAGACCCGGTCACAAGCTTTACAATTTATACAAGTTTTTTCGTTTCTTTTTAATTTTACAATCCTAAATAAATTAAAAATACCCAGTAATGCTCCAAGTGGACAGAGATACTTACACCAGGGCCTTTCGACAAATAGAGAACCAACTAAAACCAGACCGAGCACCAATAAAGATAATCTGGTAACCTCACTAGACCAGATATTAAAAAGGGCAAAATAAGGGTCAAAATTAGCAAATAACAATTTTCCGGAAATAGCAGTATTGACTACCACCAGTATTAAAATGATATATCTCAGATATCTTAACAGCCTATCCAACTTAAGGGGGATAAAATTATTATATCTCTTTTTAAATATCTTCCTCCCTATCTTACCTATAAATTCTTCAACCGTCCCAAAGGGGCATACCCAACCGCAAAAGACCGGACCAAAGAGCAAGGTTAGAGAGAAGATCAACCACATTAAAGTAAAAGAAGATTGATGAATTTTTTGTATAAAGGCACCTTCGGTAAAGTAAGTGTAGATGGTTACTACCCCTCCGAAGGGGCAGACCGC
>ASPA01000076.1 GCA_000405605.1 Atribacteria bacterium SCGC AAA255-G05 | reverse complement strand
CATCTTGACAAATAAGTTCTATGGTGATATCTTATTTAAGGCAATTAGCACTCTCACTACGAGAGTGCTAAACGAGGTATAAAAATGGAATTAAATGAAAGAATGAAAAATATATTAACAGCAGTGGTGCATAGATATATTACTACTGCTGAACCCGTTAGCTCGGCTATAATTGCGGAAAAATATAATTTGGATTTAAGTACTGCCACAATAAGGCATGAAATGTATTTGTTAGAAAAATATGATTATTTATGGCAACCGCATACTTCATCAGGAAGAATTCCAACCGATAAAGGTTATAGATTTTATGTAGATAATTTAATGATAAAAAGCCATTTAAGAGAAAAAGAAAAGAAAGAAATTATCCAGATTTACAACAAAAGTAAAGAGTTTGAAGAAACGATGAAGATAACTTCTCAATTATTATCGAAATTAACTAATAATATAGGAGTTGTATTAGCACCGGTTATATATAATGATTTAGTAAAAAATATTCAATTTATACCGGTGGGGAGTAATCGCATTCTAACTATTATAGTTACAGATACAGGATTAATTTGTCAAAAAATAATTAAAGTTTCCGGAGAAATAAATAAAGATAGGTTAAACTATCTATCTAATTTTATAAATAGTAAATTAGTAGAAGAAGATGTAAATTTAACAAATTTAAACAATTTATTAATAGAGGAATTAGATAAAATTATTTCATTTCAGGAAAGATTTAATTATATTCATAAATTTTTAGAAGAATGTTTTGATTTTGAATATTCTGAAAATAAAGTTTATTTAGATGGTAGAATGAACATAATAAAACTCCCTGAGTTTAAAGAAACAGATAAATTAAATTATATATTATCATTAATCGAAGAAGAAAATATATTGGCGAACACAATAAGAAGATATTTAGGATTAAGAAAGACAAAAATAATTATCGGCAAAGAAAGTAAACTGAAAGAAATGCAAAATTGCAGCCTGGTAACCAGTGAATATAGAATTAAAGGTAAATCAGTCGGAGCAATAGGAATTTTAGGTCCAACCAGGATGGATTATCCTAGAATGGTCTCCATTGCGGAATATATATCGGATAAATTAAGTGAGATATTATCCGAATTTTAAGGTGTTCTTAAAATTAATGCTTATTTTCGGAGGGTGTTAATGTATAATAAAGAAAACAAAAAGAAACATCAGGAAAAAGGAAAATTAATGGATAGTAAAAAATATAAATCAATGACTAAAGAAGAAATAATTGGAAAGATAGTAGAAAAAGAGGAAAAATTAAAAAACATAGAAGAGGAATTATCAGAAAACAAGAAATTGGTTCAAGAAAAAGATAATTTATGTAAAGAATATCTGAAACATTTAGAAAGATTACAAGCTGATTTTGATAATTACAAAAAACGACAGGAGAAAAAACAGAAGGAATTCATTGAATTTGCTAACGAAAGACTTATAAGTGATTTATTAACTGTATTGGATAATCTAGAAAGAGCTTTAGAGTCTACCAAAAATGAAAAAGATACCAAGTCTATAAAAGAAGGAATTAATAATACCCTAAAAGAATTTCGTAATATTTTGAACAAAGAAGGGGTTAGATCCATGCAATCAATCGGTCATAGATTTGATCCCTATAAACATAACGCAGTAATGAAAATAGAAACAGATAAACATTCAGAAGATATGGTTACGGAAGAATTTCTAAAAGGTTACTATATAAAGTCTAAAGTGTTAAGACCTGCAATGGTAAAAGTTGCGGTTTCAACTAAAGAGAAAAAAGATACCGGCAAAAATAAATTAAATTAAAAAATATTTAGAAAAGGAGAGATAATATCATGGGAAAAATAATTGGAATTGATTTAGGAACAACTAATTCTGTTGTCGCAGTTATAGAAGGCGGAAAACCTGTTATCATAGAAAATGCAGAAGGTGGTAGAACCACTCCTTCTATAGTTGCATTTACTAAAAAGGGAGAAAGGTTGGTGGGTTTATTAGCTAAAAGACAAGCAGTTACCAATCCTGAAAATACCATATTTTCGGTTAAAAGACTTATTGGCAGAAGATACAATGATGAGGAAGTGCAGAAAGCAAAAAAATACTTACCTTTTAAATTAGTTTCCGGAGGGCATACTGATGTTAAAATAGAGGCCAAAGGTAAAGCTTATAGTCCACAAGAAATTTCAGCTATGATACTACAAAAACTTAAAAAATCTGCCGAAGATCATATTGGAGAAAAAATAGATGACGCAGTAATTACTGTACCGGCATATTTTAATGATAACCAAAGAGAAGCAACTAAAAGCGCGGGAAAAATTGCTGGCTTAAATGTATTAAGGATTATAAACGAGCCAACAGCAGCAGCCTTTGCTTATGGATTTGATAAAATAAAAAATGAAAAAGTTGCAGTTTTTGATCTCGGAGGCGGAACTTTTGATATTTCTATCTTAGATATTGGCGAAGAGGGAGTCTATGAAGTTAAATCTACTAATGGTAATACCTTCCTGGGCGGTGATGATTTTGACCAAAGAATAATAAATTGGTTAGTATCTGGTTTCAAAAAAGAAAACGGAATAGATTTAAAAAATGATCAAATGGCCTTGCAAAGATTAAAGGAAGCAGCAGAAAAAGCGAAATGTGAATTATCCTCATCATTAGAAACTGAGATTAATTTACCTTTCGTTACCGCTGATGCCAGCGGGCCAAAACATTTAAGCGTTACTCTAACCAGAGCAAAATTAGAACAGCTCACAGCTGATCTAATTGAGAGTACTATAGAGCCCTGTAATAAAGCGCTTGAAGATGCTAAATTAAAAGCAGAAGATATAAATGAAGTTATTTTAGTTGGCGGACAAACCAGAATGCCCAAAGTACAGGAAACTGTTAAGAAAATATTTGGTAAAGAGGCAAATAAAGGAGTTAATCCAGATGAAGTGGTGGCAATGGGAGCCGCAATTCAGGCTGGTATTTTAGGAGGCGAAGTAAAGAAAGACATTTTATTACTGGATGTTACACCCCTATCTTTAGGTATAGAAACTTTAGGGGGAGTTGCTACTCGCTTGATTGAAAGAAATAGTACCATTCCTACTTCCAAGAGTCAGATATTTTCAACTGCTGCTGATAATCAATCTGCTGTTGATATAAATATATTACAGGGTGAAAGGTCTATGGCTAAAGATGATACCAGTTTAGGAAGATTTCAATTGATTGGCATACCACCGGCACCGAGGGGGATTCCTCAAATCGAAGTAACTTTTGATATCGATAGAAACGGTATTATAAATGTTAAAGCAAAAGATTTAGGAACTCAAAAAGAACAGAAAATAACCATTACTGCGTCAAGTGGGTTAACTGATGAAGAGATAGATAAAAAAGTAAAAGAAGCAGAGCAATTCTCTGAAGAAGACAAGAAATTAAAGGAAAAGATAGAACTTAAAAATCAGGCTGATACTTTAATTTATTCTGTAGAAAAAACCCTAAAGGATTCCGGAGATAAGATTAGTGAAGAAGAAAAAACTGAAATAGATGAAAACATAAAAGATCTTAAGAAGGCTTTAGAAGAGGATAATGCAGAAAATATTAAAGCCGGTATCGAAAAATAGTCACAAAAATATCAGCATATTTTAGGTCAGACGAGACCTTTACTCTAGTTATGGTGACAAATTTTATCCTTGGGTCATTTATTTCTCGATATATTATATTGTTAATTTCTCTTATAAGAGATTTCTCTAACTGTTCTTTTCTCTTGGGCAGTGGCATATTCTAATTCCCCAATCTACCAATTCACCAATTCGCCAATTAAACTAATTCAACGTTTAACCAGTTTTCCAGGTAATCGGTTATCAGCTTATAAATATTTCTGTTATTGCGCGCTCTAATTTATCAGAGCTTGGCAATTATATTTCCGTTTTTTTTATTTTGTCTTCTATTTTCTTAACCGGGTAATAATCTTTACTATATCTTATATACTATCTTATTCTGACTCCTGGCTTCTGGCTCCTATTCTCTTTATTCCCTAACCAGCTAACCAGGTAACTAACTAACTATGTAAATAAATGTATACGTTCTACGCTATTTTTATTCATTAACGACTAAATAATTTTTTTATCTTTAATTTCTCTAAAAGTATAAAATTCAAGTATGTCTTTTATTTTTATATCATTAAATTTTTCTACACCGATTCCGCATTCAAAACCAGTATTAACTTCTTTTACATCTTCTTTAAATCTTTTTAGCGAAGATACCTTACCTTCATATATTAACTTACCGTCTCTTATTACTCGTATATTATCATTATTTGATAGCTTTCCGCTTAATACATAACTTCCTGCAATGGTGCCAATCTTAGGTATTTTAAATATTTCTCTGACTTCTGCTTGTCCGCAGATATATTCTTCGATTTTTGGTTTCAAGTAACCTTTTAAAGCGGACTTAATTTCATCTATTAGATTATATATAATTTTATGTAATCTGATGTCTACCTTCTCGGACTTAGCTATTTTTTGGACATTTGCATCAGGACGAATATTAAAACCAATTATTATTGCCTTGGAAGCAGAGGCCAGCATAACATCCGTTTCGTTAACATTTCCAACACCTGCGTGTATTATGTCAATTTTTACTTCTTCATTTTCAATTTTTATCTTTTTTATAGCCTCTTGCAAAGCATCTAAGGAACCTTGCGTATCCGTCTTTAAAATTATATTTAACTTATCTATCTTTCCTTCTTTTATCTCTAAGAATAAATTGTCCAAAGAGAGTTCTAATTTTTCTACTATTTTACTTCTTCCCTCTTCCTCCCTTTCGTTAATTATAATTTTAGCGAGCTTATCATCGGGTACTATTTGGAAGTTATCACCTGCCAGAGGCATTTTACAAAAACCTATAATCCCAACCGGAGCTGAAGGTCCTGCTTTTTTAATGCTTTTTCCCTTGTCGTCAACAAGGCTTCTGATTTTACCATAGGATGTCCCTGCAATGAAATAATCACCAATCTTCAGTGACCCATCTTGAATTAATACTGAAGCAATAATTCCTCTTTCCTTGTCTAATTTCGTTTCTATTATTAAGCCTTTTGCCGGAATATCTGGATTTGCCTTTAAATCTAGCAGCTCTGCCTGCAATGAAATAGCTTCCAATAATTTTTCAATACCTTTGTTTTGAAGGGCAGAAACTTCCACCATTAGAGTTTCTCCTCCCCATTCTTCCGAAATTAAGTCATATTTGGTCAGTCCTTTTTTTACTTTTTCGACATTAGCATTAGCTTTATCAATTTTATTTATTGCTACGATAATAGGAACATTTGCTGCCTTTGCATGATTAATCGCTTCAACGGTTTGAGGCATTACTCCATCATCTGCTGCCACAACTAAAACTGCAACGTCTGTAGCTTTTACTCCTCGAGCCCTCATTGTTGTGAAAGCTTCATGTCCAGGAGTATCAATGAATACAATATTTTTCTTATCTATATTAATTTGGTACGCTCCAATTCGCTGCGTAATTCCCCCCACTTCTCCTTTGGTGACATCTGTCTTTCGAATGGCATCAAGAAGAGTAGTTTTACCATGATCAACATGTCCTATTACAGTAACGACAGGTGGTTTTGCAATTAATTTTACAATATTATCTTTTTTTTGGAGACTGTTTTTACTCTTTAATTTATCAGATAATTCTATCTTATACCCATATTCTTTAGCAATATTTTCTAAAATATTCACAGGAATTTCCTTGTCAATCGAAGTGATTGTTCCAAATTGTATAATTTTTTGTATCAACTCTGATAAAGATATTTTTAGCTGTGAGGAAAGTTCCTTTAAATTCGGAAGTTTTTTAATTTTTACAATTTTTAGTTGTTTTTTCTTTTCTTTTGCCTTTACCGCTTTTTCAGCATCAATAATTTCTTTAATTAATTCCATAGTATCTTCATCTAAAGCACTCATATGATTTTTAACTTTAATTCCTTCTTTGTTTAAAAATCCTATCAGTTCTTTAGCTGGCATTTTTAAGTCTTCAGCTAATTCATACACTCTAATCTTCATTGTATATCGCCTCCACAACAAATTATATTACTATTATTATAACATTATTATTATATTAACCAATTAACCAATTTGCCGATTTACCGATTAAACGATTCTCCAATTTACCAATTGAGTAAGTCATGGGTATTTAATTATCCTGTTAACCAGTTAGTTAATTCTCCAATAAATTAATTTACCAATTGACCGATTAGCCAATTCACCAATTTAATCTGTATTTTCGCCTATATTTTTTAAAAAAGCCTTTCTTAATTCATCAAGCGTTTTCAGTGGAATATCTTGCTTTAAGGATTTTTTTAAACTATTTTCCCGAAAGGCAATATCCAAACATTTAACATTGCCGCAAATATAGGCTCCTCTTCCTGATTTTTTACCTGTCCTGTCAATTTCTATTTTTTCATCAGGTGTTCTTATTATTCTAATCATCTCTTTTTTGGGTTTTTTACATTTACAACCGATACAAGTTCTTACAGGTATCTTTAGATTTTTTATCATTTTTTATTCTTTCTTCTATTTTTTTAACCAAATAATCAATTGACCGATTTACCAATTGACCGATTTACCAATTTACAAATTAATATAGTCGTTAGTGTATGTAAATTCATGTTTTCAGTTTTTAGATAAAGAGATAAAAAAATCGGATTCAGTATTCTATCTTCTGTCTTCTTCTTTCCTACCTCTACGCTTTACGCTTCACGCTATCCGCTATACTATATACGCAATACGCCCATACTTCTTTTTTTAAACTTGAAATCCGTAACTTACAACCCATATCTTTAATTGGGCAATTGGTAAATAGGTTAATTGGTTAATTTAATAACTATATACTCGATACTATCTTATTCTGGCTCCAGGCTACTGACTCCTGAATTCTATTTTCTTAATCAGCTAACCAATATAAATATCTTTTTAAGATTAATATTATTCTTTCTCTAAATCATTTTTTAAATCCGGACTCTTTTCTTCTTTATACTCCAATTCACTTTTTATATCTACTTTCCATCCGCTTAATTTTGCAGCAAGCCTTGCATTTTGTCCTGCTTTTCCAATTGCTAAAGAAAGCTGCTGGTCTGGTACAATTACCGTAGCGGTCTTTTCGTTTTCAAAAAGATTTACCAGTAAAACTTTCGCCGGACTTAAAGAATTGGCAACTAATGTTTTTTCATCAGCACTCCATTTTATAACATCAATTTTTTCATCTTTTAATTCCTGCATAATTAATTTTATCCGTGCTCCCCTATCGCCTATGCATGCCCCTATGGGGTCCACCCTTTCATCCTTAGAATAAACTGCAACCTTTGATCGCTTACCTGCTTCGCGAGCGATATTCTTAATTTCAACAAGTCCTTCATGAATCTCAGGGATTTCCAATTCAAATAAACGTTTTAATAATTCAGGATGGGTTCTGGAGGCAAGTATCTTGGGACCTTTAGATGTTTTTATTACCTCAAGGATATAAATTTTAATTCTTTTACCCTTGAAGTATTCTTCATTTCTAATTTGTTCGTTAGGTAAAAGTATGGCTTCCGTTCTTCCTAAATCTATAATGACATTTCCATGTTCTATCCTTAGGACAACTCCAGTAACAATATCTCTCTCTTTATCAATATATTTTTTATAAATTACATTTCTTTCAGCTTCTCTAATTTTTTGGACTATTACTTGTTTTGCTGTTTGAGCAGCTATTCTTCCAAATTCTTTAGGCATAGTTTCTATTAAAGTAGTATCCCCAATATTATATTTTTCCTTATCTTTTATTGACAAGTCATCTATACTAATTTCTTTTAAAGGGTCTGAGACTTTGTTTACAATTGTTTTATCGGTAAGCACTTTAATCGCTCCGCTGTCTTTAGAAATATCTATTTTTATATTTTCTACATTGCTTGCATAGTTTTTTTTATATGCCGAAAGTATTGCTGATTCAATCGCCTCTATTAATATATCCTTAGATATTCCCTTTTCTTTTTCTATTTCATCTAATATTTTTGTTAAATCTATATTCATAGGTAATATACTTTATCCTCCTTCCTATTAAAATGTTTCAAGTGAAATAATTGTCTAATATATAACAAAAGAGTGGTCTTGAATACCACTCTTTTGGGGAGAATGAACTTTTTACTTAAGCACAAATAATTATAACATAAAACTATTATTTTGGCAATCTAAATTCGTATCTCGTATCTCGTGAATCGTATCTCGTTAAGAATAAGTTAGCTGGTTAGAGAAATAGCGTAGAGCGTGGAGCGTATAGTTAAAGAAGAAGAAAAAGAAGAAGACAAAATATAAAGACCAATTTTCCTCTGTCGTTCCCACGAAAGTGGGAATCCAAGAGCCAAATTAGTATCGAGTATATAGCTATTAAATTAACCAATTTACCTATTTACCAATAGCCCAATTAAAGATATAAGTTGTAAGTTACGGGTTTCAAGTTTAAAAAAAGAAGTAGGGGCGTATTGCATACGCCCTGATAACGTAGAGCGGGTAGAACTCGTTACCTGGTTAGTTGGTTTAAGAAAGAGAATAGAAGCCATGAACCAGAATGAAAAAACAGAAAGTCATTTAAAAGATTAATAGAAAAATAAAAGTAATTAAATCTGTCATTGCGAGGCGAAGCCGTGGCAATCCCTTTTAACAGGAAGCAATATTATGTTTACATGAGGTGAGCGATTTAGTATTATTGTATTTTTTTTTGACTGTATACTCGATACTCAATACAATGTACTGTTTTTCTATGCGCTAAACGCTGTACGCTAGATTTATTCACTGACGACTAATTA